>JBFJYB010000125.1:0-7328 GCA_041622835.1 Acidimicrobiales bacterium
AGGCGTACGAGGCCGGGTACGTCGGCCGCAACATCTTCGGCAGCGACTTCTCGGTCGACATCGTCCTGCACTGGGGCGCGGGGGCCTACATCGTCGGCGAGGAGACCGCCCTGATCGAGAGCCTCGAGGGCAACCGGGGCATGCCGAGGCTCAAGCCGCCCTACTTCCCGGCCGCGATCGGGCTCTACGGCCTGCCGACGATCGTGAACAACGTCGAGACCCTGGCCAACGTGCCGTGGATCGTCAGCAACGGTGCGGCCGCGTACCGCCAGTACGGGAGCGAGAGCTCGCCGGGCACCCGCCTGTTCGCGGTGTCGGGCCATGTGCGGCGCCCGGGCGTCTACGAGGTCGAGCACGGCGTCACCACGTTCCGCGAGGTGATCTACGGCGACAACTTCTGCCAGGGGATCGCCCACGGCCACGAGCTCAAGATGTTCATCCCCGGCGGCGGCTCCGCACCGTGGTTCTTCGCCGAGCACCTCGACCTCCCGCTCGAGGCCCGGCCGGTCGCCGCGGCGGGCTCGATGCTCGGATCGGGAGCGATCGTGGTCATGGACGACCGCACCGACGCGGTGCGGGCCTGCCTGCGGGTGGTGAGGTTCTTCGCTCGTGAGTCGTGTGGCAAGTGCACGCCGTGCCGAGAAGGCACCCAGTGGGAGGAGATGATCCTCCGACGCATCCTCGACGGGCACGGCCGGCCCAGCGACCTCGAGCTCCTGCTCGACGTCGGGGACAACATCAGCCCCGGCCCGTACCCGGTCGCGTCGCACGAGGCGAGCGGTCTCGACGCGGTGCCGTTCCCGCCGAAGCAGACGACGATCTGTCCGCTCGGCCCGTCGGCGGTCGCGCCTATCGTTTCGGCGCTCCGTCGATTTCGCCACGAGTTCGAGGCCAAGATCGTGAGGTCCGATCCGATCCCGGTGACGGTCGTCCAAGGAGGTTCCGACGGATGAGTGCACTCGAGGACACCGCGCGAGAGGCGTCCGTCAACATCGTGGTCGACGGGATGGAGGTCGTCGCGTCGCGTGACCAGCTCCTGATCGACGCATGCGAGGCGGTCGGTATCTACATCCCGCGGTTCTGCTACCACCCGCGCCTCAAGCCGGTCGGCATGTGCCGGATGTGCCTGGTCGAGGTCGACACCGGTCGGGGGCCGGCCCTGCAGCCGTCCTGCATGATCTCGTGCGCTCCGGACATGGTCGTGTCGACCGAGTCCGAGGCCACCAAGAAGGCCCAGGACGGCGTGCTCGAGTTCCTGCTGATCAACCATCCGCTCGACTGCCCGATCTGTGACAAGGGCGGCGAGTGCCCGCTGCAGGACCAGACGATGGCCTACGGCCCCGGCGAGAGCCGCTTCGTCGAGGAGAAGCGCCACTTCGAGAAGCCGATCCCCATCAGCGAGACCGTCTACCTCGATCGCGAGCGCTGCATCCTCTGCGACCGCTGCACCCGCTTCGCCAAGGACGTGGCCGGCGACCCGCTGATCCACTTCATCGACCGCGGCAGCCAGACCGAGGTCAACACCTTCCCCGACGAGCCGTTCAGCTCGTACTTCAGCGGCAACACCGTGCAGCTGTGCCCGGTCGGAGCGCTCACCGCCAAGCCGTACCGGTTCAAGGCCCGACCATGGGATCTGGAGGAGCTCACCTCGACGCTGCCCAACCCCACCGGCGACCGGGTGAACATCCAGACGTCGCGCAACGAGGTGCTCCGGATCCAGGGCGTCGACAGCGACGCGGTCAACTGGGGTTGGCTGACCGACAAGGACCGGTTCTCCTTCGAGGCGATCGGGCACCCGGACCGCCTGAGCCAGCCCCTGATGCGCGGTCAGGCCGACGGCTCGCTCGACCCCAGCGGCGACGAGCTGATCGCCACCTCGTGGTCGCAGGCGATCGACGCCGCGGCCGAAGCGCTGCGGAGCGCCATCGAACACGGGGGCACCGCCGCCGTGGGGTTCATCGGCGGCGCCCGGCTGACCAACGAGGACCAGTACGCGTGGGTGAAGCTGGCCAAGGGGGTGCTCGGCACCGACAACGTCGACGCCCAGATCGGCGACGGTCTGCCGGCGGAGTTGGTGGTCGGCCTGCCCCGCGCCACCATCGAGGAGGCGTGCCGACCCGGCGGCGCGGTCGTGTTGGTGGGTGTCGATCCCAAGGAGGAGCACGGGACCCTCTACCTCCGGCTGCGCCACGCGGTGCTCGAGGACGGGCTGCCGGTGATCGAGCTGAACGCCCGGGGCACCGGCCTCTCGCCGATCTCGGCCGCGCGGCTGCACGCCCGACCCGGCGACGAGGGCGCCGTCGCCCGTGCGCTGGTCGCGGGCTCGGTCCCCGACAGCGTCGGGGGTGTCGCCCAGGACCAGATCGAGGCCGCGTCGGCGCTGCTGACCGGCCGGCACGTGACGGTGATCTTCGGCCGGGGCTCGCTGGCCCACCAGGCCGGCCCGGTCGTCGACGCGGTCGCCGCGTTCGCCACCCTCCCCTCGGTGTCGTTCCTGCCGGCCCTGCGACGCGGCAACGTCCACGGAGCGCTCGATCTGGGGATGGCGCCTGGTCTGCTGCCCGGTCGAACCACCCTCGAGGACGGGCGCTCGTGGTTCTCCAGTGCATGGGACCAGGTACCCCTCGTTCGCGGCCGCGACACGGCCGAGATGCTCGAAGCGGCTGCCGACGGCCGGATCGAGACGCTCGTGTTGCTGGGGGCCGACCCGCTCGGCGACTATCCCGATCGGGCCGCGGTGGCCAGCGCCTTCGACAAGGTGAGCAACCTGATCGCGGTCGACCTGTTCGTGAACGACTCCACCGTCGAAGCCGACGTCGTGTTCCCCGCCGCCGGCTTCGCCGAGTGCACCGGCACCCACACCAACATGGAGGGCCGCATCACCTCGCTTCGCCAGGCCGTCACCCCGCCCGGCACGGCCCGCTCCGACTGGATGATCGCGTCGGAGCTGGCCATCGAGCTCGGCGCCGATCTCGGCTTCGACTCCGTCGAGTCGATCTGGGCCGAGATCGAGGAGCTGTGCCCGGCCCATGCCGGCGCGACCCTCGAGCTGATCGACGCCCTCGACGACGGCGTCGTCATCCCCCTACCGGACGAGCTGGTCGCCGACCGGGGCGACGAACACGACCCGGACGCCGGTGCCGCCGGACCCGACGACGCCGCCGAGACCCACGATGCCGGCGGCGAGGGCGAAGCCTTCGACCCCGTCACCGACGAGGCTGGCTACGTCGAGGTACCGATGCCGCCGCTGGCCTCGTTCACCGCTCCCGAGCCGGTGCCGAGCATCCCCCCCGACGGCTACGCGCTGCGGCTGGTGGCCCGGCGCCGGCTGTACGACGAGGGGACGCTGCTCGAGCACTGCCCGTCGATGGTCGGGTTGGCCGACCGGGCCCGGGTCGAGCTCAACCCCTACGACCTGGACCGGTTGGGAGTGGGTGACGGCGGCGACGCCCGGCTGGTCGCCAAGGCCGGTCGGCTGGTGCTGCCGGCGGTGGCCGACCCGGCCGTACCGAGGGGCGTGGCGTCGGTGACCTTCCGGAGCCCCGGCGCCGACGTCGGCACCATCATCGACGCCGACGATCTGGTCACCGACGTGCGCGTGGACACGCCGTGACGCCGTCGATCCTGGCGGTCGACCCGCTGTTCGTCGGCGGCGTGGGCCTCGAGGTGGTCGTCATCGTGGTGCTGAAGGTCCTGGTGGCGTTCGCGCTGCTGATGGTCTCGGTCCTGTTGATGGTCTGGTTCGAGCGAAAGCTGATCAGCGACATGCAGAACCGGATCGGTCCCAACGTGGCGGGACCGTGGGGCGTGTTCCAGACCCTGGCCGACGGCATCAAGCTGTTCTTCAAGGAGGATCTGGTTCCCGATCGGGCCGACCGGAAGGTCTTCAAGCTGGCGCCGTACCTCTCGCTGGTGCCGGCGTTCCTGGTGTTCGTCGTGGTTCCGGTCGGCGGCGACTTCGGCGACGACAACCGCGGCGTCGTGCGGTGGTTCGGCAACGACACGTTCCTCCAGGTCGCCGACCCGCCGGTCGGTATCCTGTTCGTCCTCGCCATGTCGTCGCTGGCGGTGTACGGGGTGATGCTGGCCGGATGGTCGTCGGGGTCGAAGTACCCGCTGCTCGGCTCGGTCCGGGCCTCGGCCCAGATGGTCTCCTACGAGGCTGCGCTCGGGCTGGCGCTGGCCGCGGTGATCATCAAGACCGGCAGCCTGTCGACCAACGAGATCGTGGCCAGCCAGAGCACCTGGGACTGGAACCTGTGGGTGACCGGCTTCGTGCCGTTCGTGATCTTCCTCATCGCCGCGACCGCCGAGCTGAACCGGCCGCCGTTCGACCTGGTGGAGGCGGAGCAGGAGCTGGTCGGTGGGTTCCACACCGAGTACAGCTCCATGCGGTTCGCCATGTTCTTCCTCGCCGAGTTCATGAACACGGTCACCATGTCGGCGATCATCGTGACGCTGTTCTTCGGTGGACCGGCCGGGCCCGACCTGGTCGGGCCGGGGTGGCTGTGGGGCATCGTCTGGTTCGTGCTGAAGCTCTCCGCCTTCCTGTTCACCTTCGTCTGGTTCCGGGCCACGCTGCCCCGGTTCCGCTACGACCAGCTGATGGACCTGGGCTGGAAGCTGCTCATCCCGCTGGCGCTGGGCTGGCTGCTCGTCATCGCCGCCCTCGACATCGGCCGGGACCGCGGCTGGAACTCGGTGCTGGTCGTCGCGGTGTGCATGGCCGCGCTGGCTGCTGCCGCCGCCCTCCTCAGCGCGGCGATCGGCGCCGGTCGGCGCCAGCGCGAGCTCGACGAAGCGGCGCGGACCGGCCCGGAGAGGTTGGGTGCCTGATGGGCTATCTCGACGGGTTCGCCGTCACGTTCCGCAAGCTGTTCGAGGATCGGGTGACCGCCGAGTACCCCGAGGTCAAGCGGGAGAAGCCCGAGCGGCTCCACGGTCGCCACGTGCTGAACCGCTACGAGGACGGCATGGAGAAGTGCATCGGCTGCGAGCTGTGTGCCGGTGTCTGCCCCGCCAGCTGCATCTACGTGCGGGGCATGGACAACCCCGAGGATGCGCCGGTCTCGCCCGGCGAGCGCTACGGGTTCGTGTACGAGATCAACTACCTGCGGTGCATCCACTGCGACCTCTGCGTGGAGGCCTGCCCGACCGAGGCCATCACCGAGACCAAGATGTTCGAGTTCTCCTTCACCAACCGATCCGACGCCATCTACACCAGGGACGAGCTGCTGGTCGGCGACGACGGTCGACCGCAGGATCTGCCGTGGGAGGACTGGCGGCCGGGGGAGGACGTGGCGACCTCGGCGTGGATGCGGGCCACGTCGCCGGCCGGCGACGCCAGCTACGTGGGCCGGGTCGCCTGGTCGGGTGAGCTGGGCTACGGGGTGCGCCCTCCCGAGGAGACCAGCCCGTCCGAGGAGGCCGGCACCACCTGATGGAGACCGTCGTGTTCATCGTCTGCGCGGTGATCGTCGTGAGCGGCGCCCTGGGTGTGGTCGTGGCCCGCAACCCGGTGCACTCCGCGCTCATGCTCGTCATGACGCTGTTCGGCGTGGCGGTGCTGTTCGTGAACCAGGAGGCGCACTTCCTGGCCGCGGTGCAGGTGATCGTCTACGCGGGGGCGATCGTCGTCCTCTTCCTGTTCGTGATCATGCTCCTGGGGGTCGACCGGGCCGACGACCTCGGTGTCGAGCCCATCGCCGGCCAGCGACCCGTGGCCATCGGCCTCGGCGTCGCCGCCTTCGTGCTCGGCGTGGTCTTCATCGTGGTCGCCACCGACGGCGCCACCGGAGCGCGGGGAGCCGTCGAGCCGATCGACGAGGCGACGTCGAACATCAGCCAGCTCGCCCGGGTGCTGTTCACCGACTACGTGTTCGCCTTCGAGCTGACCGGGATCCTGCTCACCATCGCGGTGGTCGGAGCGGTCGTGTTGACCCGCCGACCGACCGGCGAGCTCGATCCCATCCCCGACGCCGACCCCGTCGCCGATATGCCGGGGCCCGACGAGACGAGCGACGCCTGATGGAGGTCACGACCAGCTGGTACCTCGTGCTGGCCGCGCTGCTCTTTGCCATCGGCGCGGTCGGTCTGCTGGTGCGACGCAACCCGCTGGTCATGTTCATGTGCGTGGAGCTCATGCTCAATGCGGTGAACCTGACCTTCGTGGCCTTCGGACGGGAGCTGGGCGATCTCGGTGGCCAGGTCTCGGTCTTCTTCGTGCTCGTGGTCGCCGCCGCCGAGGTGGTCGTGGGGCTGGCGGTCATCGTCGCCATCGGCCGGCGCCGGCCGGGGGCGACCGCCGACGACGTCTCGGTCCTGAGAGGGTAGGGACCGCTGGTGCTCGATCTCGTCTGGTTGATCCCCGCGCTGCCGCTCGCCGGCTTCGTGCTGCTGGCGGCGGGCGGTCGCCGGCTGGGCGAGCCGCTGGCCGGCTGGCTCGCGACCGCGCTCATGTTCGGCTCGTTCGCCGTGTCGGTCGTCGTCTTCGCCGGCCTCGCCGATCGCGACGCCGAGTCCCGCTTCTTCGTGCAGACCCTGTTCACCTGGGTCCCGGCCGGCGACTTCTCGGTCGACGTCGGCTTCCTGGTCGACCCGCTGTCGGTCGTGATGACGCTGTTCATCACCGGCGTCGGTGCGCTCATCCACCTCTACTCGATCGGCTACATGCACGGCGACCCGGACTTCTCGAAGTTCTTCGTCTACCTGAACCTGTTCGCCTTCTCGATGCTGGTGCTCGTCCTGGGCGACAACCTGCTGCTGACCTTCCTGGGCTGGGAAGGCGTCGGCGTCTGCTCCTACTTCCTCATCTCGTTCTGGTTCGGCGACGAGGCCAACGCCTCGGCCGGCAAGAAGGCGTTCGTCACCAACCGGGTCGGCGACTGGGGGTTCATGGTGGCGATGTTCCTCGCCTTCGCCACCGTCGGCTCCATCACCTACGCCGACGTGCTCAGCGGCGCCGACCAGATGGCGACCTCGACCGCCACGGCCATCACGCTGCTGCTGTTCGTCGGCGCGGCCGGGAAGTCGGCTCAGTTCCCGCTGTACCTCTGGCTCCCCGACGCCATGGCCGGTCCGACGCCGGTCTCGGCGCTCATCCACGCCGCAACCATGGTCACCTCGGGCGTGTACCTGCTCGTGCGGGTCAACCCGATCATCGCCGAGGCGGCGTCGTGGGCGCCGTCGACGATCGCGTGGATCGGGCTGTTCACCGCGTTGTTCGCGGCGTCGATCGCCATCGCCCAGAACGACATCAAGAAGGTGCTGGCCTACTCCACGGTCAGCCAGCTCGGCTTCATGGTCGTGGCCGTCGGTACCGGCGCGTA
>JBFJYB010000126.1:0-7298 GCA_041622835.1 Acidimicrobiales bacterium
GCCCTGGGCCGCGATGCTGTGGGCCCGACGCGGGGTGTCGTGGTAGGTGAAGACCTTCACCTCGTACCCGAGCTCGCCGAGGCTGGCGGCGGCGGCGGCGCCGGCCAGGCCGGTCCCGACGACGATGACCTCGAACTTGCGCTTGTTGGCCGGGTTCACCAGCTTCATGGCGAACTTGTGGTCGGTCCACTTCTCGGAGATGTCGCCGTCGGGAACCCGTGAGTCGAGCTGGCCGATCATCCGTCGGCCCCGTCGGCCCCGTCGGCCCCGTCGACGTCGATCGGCTCCTGCTCGAACCCGATCGGGGTCTGCCGGTTGTCCTCGTCGATCAGCTTGGCCTGCACCATGATCGGGAAGCTCAGGTTGCCGACCAGGATGACGGCGGCGAAGCCCTGGGCGAACAGCCGGCGGGCCGCGTTGTACTTCGGGTTGTTCACCCCGAGCGACTGAAAGACGCTCCACGCCCCGTGGTAGATGTGCACGGCCAGGGCGATGTTGGCGGCGATGTAGACGAGCGCAACCGGCAGGTTGCTCATGCTCTCGACCACGTTGTGGTACGGGTCGCCCCTCACGTAGTCGGGGTTGGCCCAGCCCCAGGTCAGGTCGGCCAGGTGGAAGAAGAGGTAGAGCAGGACGATGGTGCCGGTCCAGACCATCGTGCGGGAGGCGTAGCTGGCCGCGATGTAGTCGCGGCCGCCCTCGTAGCCCTCGTTGGCGGCCAGGTTCATCGCCTTGAGGGTGTAGGCGGAGTGGATGTGGAGGGCGAAGGCGGCGATCAGGCCGATCCGCAGGGCCCAGAGGAACCAGGTGCGGGGTACCACGTCGACGCCGAGGTCGCGCAGGGTCTCGGCGTACTCGTGCACCTCGGTCGGGCCCTCGTAGAGGTGGAGGTTCCCGATCATGTGGACCAGCACGTAGCCGAGCAGGACGATCCCGCTGAGCGCCATCACCCACTTCTTCCCGACCGCCGTCTGGTAGAGGCTGAGCGGGAACGGGAGCTGACGCGGGGCCCGCCGGACCGGCGCGGGTCCCGGGCGGGGGGTTCCGGCGGTGGTCTGCACGTCGGCCATCGAGCTGAACGGTACCTGCGCGCACCGCCGAGGGTGAAACCCCCGCCGGTCGGCGCAGACCCGGGGCGCAGCCCCCTGCAACCGTGTCAGTCGACCACGAGCTGGGAGTCGTAGCGGTTGGAGGCGGCCACCGGGCCTTCGAGCCCGAGCCGCAGCGTCACCGGTCCGCCGGGCGCCTCCGGGGCGACCCACGAGATGGTGCCGATCCTGACGCAGTCGTCGGCCGGCACCTCACCGGTCCACCGCCAGCGGTCGCTCCCTCCCGGCCAGCTCAGCTCGGCCGTCACGACGGCGTCGGGCTCGGCGGCGCGCCGGTCCGACACGAGGTGGACGTCGAGCGTCAGCGCCTCGCCCGGATGCATCGCAGCAGGAAGACGATCGGCGACCACGATCACCGGCCGGCACGCCTCCCGGACCGCGTCGTAGGCGGCCTTGGGTCGGCGCTCGTGGTCGAGGATCGACGGGCCGAGGCCCGGGCTGGCGTCGGCCAGCCGATGGAAGGTGAACCCTCCGGTCGGGCGGTACTTGAGCCGGCGCAGGGTCTCGATGTGACGTCGCAGCAGGCCGGCCTGGTATGCCTGCGACGCCCGACGCCAGCCTTCGAAGGTCACGTGGCCCCGGGGCGAGCAGTAGGTGTCGAAGGCGGCCATCTCGGCCGCATGGTCGGCGGCCAGGCGGTCCCAGTCGAGGTCGGGCCAGCGGTGAGGCTCGCAGAACCCGGCCGCCTCGGGGACCGAGCCTGCTCCGAACTCGGAGACGAAGCGCACCGCCCGCGGCATCCTCGCGGCGAGCCTCGGGAGATCCCGCTCGTTGCCCCACCGCCAGCCGAACCAGAGATGGGTGTCGGTGCCGTCGAGCTGGGGCGGGTGGGGCCAGACCCCGCTGTGGGCGATCACCGGACGTGAGCCGTCGGCGTTGTCGATGGCTCGCTTCACCGAGCGGTCGAGCACGGTCTTGTTCCAGCTGGGCAGCTGCTGACCGATGGCGGCTCGCGCCCCGCCGAATCGGGCCCGCTTGCCGTGCTCGTCGGGGGCCCCCTCCGGCGCCGGCGAGTTGTGACCGCACCAGACGGCGATCGACGGGTGGTGGGCGAGCAGGTCGACCATGGCCTCGGCCTGGCGGACGGCTTCCTTGCGCACGCCCCGGGCGTAGCCCTGGTGGAGGGGCATGTCCTGCCACAGCAGCAGGCCGCGGCGGTCGGCTTCGTCGTAGAGCAGGGGATGGGCCACGTGGCCCCGGACCCGCAGCAGGTCGAGGCCGGCGTCGAGGGCGAGGGAGACGTCGCGCGCCACGTCGACCCGCGACACCTCGGCCAGCGCCGGCTTGGTCGGTCCGACCGTGGCACCCTTGATGAACAGCCGCTCGCCGTTGACGTGGAGGGCCCAGCGCCGCATCGCGACGGTGCGGAGCCCGACCCGCAGCGAGCGCTCGTCGCTGGTGACCTCGTCGACATCGATCCGCACGTCGAGGTCGTGCAGCGGATGGTCGCCCAGGGCCCATGGCCACCAGAGCTCCGGCTCGTCGACCCCGACGGTCCACTCGACCCGGTTGTCGCCGGCGCCGAGGGGATGGTCCTGGAGGTGGTCGCTCCCGGCCAGCGTGCTGTGGATCGTGACCGTCCGAGCCTCGTCGGCGTCGAGCAGCGCGGTGACCGACATCACGGCCTGTTCGCTGGTGGCCTCGACACAGCGGGCCCGCAGCGCCCGGAGCCGCACCGGACCGGTGTGCTCGATGACGACCGGCCGCCACAGCCCCCCGGGGTTGTAGGTGGGATCGACCTCGAGCGGGTCGTCGAACACGCCGACCAGCGCCCGCTTGCCGACCTGATCACGGGTTGGCCGATGTCCGACCTCGACGGCCAGGACGTGGTCGGACCGGGCCGCGAGCAGCTCGCCGATCTCGAACTCGTGGGGGCAGAAGTAGCCCTCGGTCAGACCGAGGTAGTGGCCGTCGAGCCACAGGTCGGTCATGTAGAAGCTGCCGTGGGAGACGAGCCACGACCGGGTCGCTGACTCGGGTCGTTCGGGCGTCGAGAACCGGGTCCGGTACAGCACCGGACCGTCGCTGCCGGCCAGGTGGGGGGCGCGGCGCCAGTGGCCGGGGACCGGTGCCGAACCCCAGTCGTCGTCGGCGAACCCGGGCTCGTGGAAGGCGAGCCGAAGCCGGTCGTCACCTGCTGCGGCGCGCCATTCACCGGAGAGATCCATCGGTCGGGACGGTATCGGCTCGGCGCCGGCGGCAGATGGGCGCTCGCGAGGTCGGGCCGATGCCGGGTAGGTTGCGCCCCATGACGCGCCCAGAGACCCTCGGCCAGCTCCTGGCGTCGGGCTGGACCCCCCGGCCCGTGCGAGACGAGATCCGCCACAACGCCATCGCCAAGATGACCGCCGGCGAGCCGCTCTTCCCCACGGTGCTGGGGTACGAGGAGACCGTCGTCCCCCAGCTCGAGAACGCCCTCCTGGCCGGGCACGACGTCATCTTCCTCGGCGAGCGGGGCCAGGCCAAGACGCGGATGATCCGCGGCCTGACCCAGCTGCTCGACGAGTGGCTGCCGATCGTCGCCGGTTCGGAGATCAACGACGATCCCACCGCTCCGGTGTCGAAGCACGCCAGGGACCTGATCGCCGAGCTGGGAGACGACACACCGATCGCGTGGGTCCACCGGGACGACCGGTACGGGGAGAAGCTGGCCACACCCGACACGTCGATCGCCGACCTCATCGGCGAGGTCGACCCCATCCGGGTGGCCGAGGGCCGTTATCTCTCCGACGAGCTGACGCTCCACTACGGCCTCGTGCCCCGCACCAACCGGGGCGTGTTCGCCATCAACGAGCTCCCCGACCTGGCCGAACGGATCCAGGTCGGGCTGCTCAACGTCCTCGAGGAACGAGACGTCCAGGTGCGCGGCTTCCGGGTCAGGTTGCCGCTCGACGTGATGCTGTTCGCGTCGGCCAACCCCGAGGACTACACGAACCGGGGCCGGATCATCACCCCGCTGAAGGACCGCTTTGGCGCGCAGATCCGCACCCACTATCCCCTCGACGTCGACGTCGAGATGGCGATCGCCGACCAGGAGGCCCGCATCCCGGCCGACGACGTCGACGTCCAGATGCCGGACTTCATGGCCGAGATCGTCGCGACGCTCAGCCATCTCGCACGGGAGAGCCCGCACATCAACCAGCGCTCGGGCGTGTCGGTGCGGCTGACGGTCGCCAACTACGAGACCCTCGCCGCCAACGCGGTACGGCGCGCCCTCCGCCAGGGCGACCAGTCGGCAGTGCCTCGCATCGTCGACCTCGAAGCTCTGACGTCGTCGACGGCGGGCAAGGTCGAGATCGAGACCCTCGAGGAGGGTCGCGACGGCGAGATCGTCGCCCACCTGCTCCAGTCGGCGGTGCTGTCGGTCTTCCGTGAGCTGGTCGACCCCGACAGCTACGCCGGCGTGCTCGACGCCTTCGCCGGCGAGACGGTGGTGAACGCGGGAGAGGACGTGGAGGCCACCGACTACGTGCGTTTGCTCGAGACGATGCCGTCGATGGCCCGGTGCCTCAGCGAGCTGGGCTACGACGACGACGACCTCGACCACCCGGGCCTGGTCGCCAGCGGCGTCGAGTTCGTGCTCGAGGGCCTCCACCTCTCCAAGCGGCTCAACAAGGACGCGGTGTCGGGCGCTGCGGTCTACCGCGGCCGGGGCTAGCCGGTCAGCGGGCCCGCTCCGACGCGAGAGTGCCGGCCACCGAAGTGGCCGGCACTGCCGGTGGGGGGTCTTGGAGGTGAGGGGCTAGAAGCGGTACCAGGTCCTCTCCGCCCCGCGGACGAAGAAGCCCACGACCCAGATGGCGGCGGCGATCAGCGCCACCCAGAAGAGGGACTTGACGACGAAGCCGAGTCCGAAGAGCACGGCCACGATCAGAGCGAAGATCAGCAGGGCAGCCATTTGTTCGACATCCTTTCCGGTTGTCCGAGTTCTGTTCGATGACGGCGATGTCGTACCCGGCCCCCGCGAACTCCAAACATCCGATCCTCGACCGCCGTTGTTTCGATGCCGGCATCGGGGGTAGGAACCCTCGAGCCCGAGCAAAGGAGAACTCGATGGAGCTCGTTCTGTGGTTGCTGATCGTGGCGGTCGTGCTGATCGTCGCCGTCGGCCTGTTCGCATTGGTCCGCTCGCGCCAGCGCAGCGGGACCGTGCTCGCCTCCCGGCGTGTGAGCCGGAACGGAGGTGGGTCATGAGCAGCCCCGCACCCCTCGTCCTCGCGTCGGAGCTGACGGGACGCCCGGTCGTGGCCATCGACTGCGGCGACGACGTTGCCGAGGTGAAGGACGTGGTCTTCGATCCGGTGTCTCGCGAGGTGGAAGGGTTCACCCTGAACAAGCGGGGCTGGTTTCGCGGCAAGCTGAAGGCCACGCTGCCCACGTCGGCGGTGACCGCCATCGGCCCGGCGGCGGTGATGGTCGCCAGCGGCGACGACCTGGTCTCCGCGTCGGATGCCCCCGAGGTGCTCCAGGACTCTCACGACTCGATCTCGGTCCTCGGCTCGCGGGTGCTGTCCCGCGACGGCGAGGATCTGGGCGAGATCGCCGACGTGGTCCTCGAGACCGGCGCATCGCCCCGAGCTGCCGGCTACCGCCTCGACGGGGACGGTGGATCGGTGTTCGTGCCCATCGGCGCCCAGATGGCGCTGTCGGGCGACAACCTGGTCCTGCCCGAGGAGGCCCGACCCTTCGTGCGCAACGACCTGGCCGGCTTCGGCGCCGCCGTCGACGAGTACCGGCGTGGGTTGGACCACGCCATCGAGCGAGAGGAGACGCGATGAGTGACACGATCGCCATGAGCGACGTCCTGGGCCGCCAGGTCGTCTCGGTGGCCGACGCCGAGACGGTGGGAGAGGTGCGGGCCCTCGTCCTGGACCGCCAGGCCAGCCAGGTCGAGCGCCTACAGGTCGCCGGCCGCAAGCGGTCGGCCGAGCTGGTCGATTGGAACCGGATCGACGGCGTGGGGCCCGACGCGGTGATGATCAAGGCCGGCGACGACGTGCACCCCAAAGAAGCCGAGGACGAGCCCTACGTCCGCGGCGACATCGAGATCATCGGTGCGATGGTCCTGGACACCGCGGGCTACGACGTCGGCACCGTCTCCGACCTCCACATCGACGCGTCGACCGGTGAGGTCCTCGCAGCCATGACCGCGACCGGCCGCATCCCGGCCGAGCGCATCCGGTCACTCGGCACCTTCGCCCTCGTCGTCGACCCGGAATGATCCGGTCGGCGTCAGCCGAGCCCACACCGCGGGGCTCGGCGTTCGGCCGAGCCCCGATGGTCCCGTAACATCGACACCACGGAGAAAGGCGCGCAGATGACCGTTGCCGAGATCATCATGACCATGCCCGCCGAGTCGAGGTTCGTAGCGACCGCGCGGGTGACGGCCGCGAGCCTGGCTGCCGAGCTCGACTTCGCCGTCGACCGGATCGAGGCTCTCCAGGCCGGCGCCAACGAGCTGGTCAGCCTGTTGATCGAGTGGGCCGACGATCACGGCGGTGACCGCATCGAGCTCACCTACGGGGCCAGCGCCGACTCGCTCTCGATCACCGCACGGGTGCTCGACCCCGCCGGCACGAGGTCGGCCGCCGACGGTCCGGAAGCCGACGCCCCGGAAGCCGAGGATCCGGACGCCGACGATCCGGTCGGCGCGCTCGACGATCTGACCCGTCAGATACTCGACGCGGTCGTCGACGAGTTCGATTTCGGGCCGGGACGCGGGCGGATCGTGAAGTTGCGGGCGGCTGGGTGAGCGATCAGCTCCCACAGGATCAGATCGAAGCGCTGTTCCGCGAGTATCGCGAGCTCGGACGGCGCCGTGTCCGCAACCAGCTGGTGGAGGCCCACGTGGGGTTCGCTCACCACATCGCTCGCCGCTACCGCAACCGGGGGGTGGCCGACGACGATCTCGGTCAGGTGGCCCTCCTCGCCCTGGTGAAGGCGGTCGATCGCTACGACCCCGACGTCGGGGTCGCCTTCACCAGCTTCGCCGGGCGCACGATCGAGGGCGAGATCAAGCGCCACTTCCGGGATGCGGCCTGGTCGGTTCGGGTGCCCCGGTCCACGAAGGAGACGCATCTCGCGGTCCGGAGAGCAACCGACGAGCTGCTCCAGCGCGAGGGACGCTCGCCGACCGTTCGGGAGATCGCCGCGCACCTCGACGTGTCGACCGACGACGTCGTCCAGGCC
>JBFJYB010000127.1:0-7240 GCA_041622835.1 Acidimicrobiales bacterium
GGCGGTGACGATCAGGCCCGGGTGGCGTCGGCGAGGGTCCGCACTTCCCCGATCGGACGCCTCGCCGGCCGCCCCCCGGGTGCAGACATCATAGACATCGAAATAGCATGAGAACAACCGAAAAGAGGAAACAGCGCAGAGAGGTCAGGCGCGGGCCCCCAGCATCGAGGCGAACCCGAGGCGGAGCGCCGACGGGAACGCCCGCTCCACGTAGGCGTAGAGCGAGCCGAGGACCCGGTCGAGCTCGTCGGTCGTCACCGCCCCCACGTCGAGCTGACCGACCAGGAACACCGCCTCCTCGTCGCCGATGGCGAAGGCGGCTCCGTACATGCGGAGGTTCCTGGCGAGGAGGTGGGCGTAGAACTCGGCCGGGCGGTCGACCGGCGCCGGCAGGAAGTAGACCTCGTAGTGGAGGGTGCGCTGGCGCAGGGTGAACCACACGGTGAACGTCGACTTCTCCTCGCCGTGCAGCCGGACGTACCAGCGCCGCTCGTCGGGCTCGCCCCGCTCGACCGCGGCCACCACCGGGTTCTCGGCCAGCTGCTCGGCCAGCCAGCCGTCGATCAGCGCCTCCACCCGGTCGAGCTCGGCCGCCGACGCAGGAGGCCCCTGGGTCACGAACAGCTCACCGGCACCCGGTGGAGCAGCTCGCCGTAGCTCTTGACCAGCGACCTGGCCGTCGAGGCCCAGGTGTAGTGCCGGGCCCGCTCGGCGGCGTCGAAGGCCATCTCGGCCGCGAGGATGGGGCTGTCGAGCACCTCGGCGGTGTAGGCGGCGAACACCCCGGCGTCACGGCCCTCGACCAGGAACCCGGTGTGGCCGTGGTCGACGATCGTGCGCAGCCCCCCGACCGCGGCGGCGACGACCGGCAGCCCGCAGGCGGCGGCTTCCAGTGCGACCAGCCCGAAGGACTCGCTGCGGCTGGGCACCAGGCACACGTCGGCGGCCCGGTAGTAGGTGGACAGGAGGTGGTGGGGTTGCGGTGCGACCAGGTGGACGCGGTCGGCGAGGCGCAGGTCGGCAGCCAGGCGGCGGATCCGATCGACCTCGTGGCGACCGGCCGGTCCGCTGGCGCCACCCACGACCACCAGCCGGGCGTCGGGGCGGTCGAGCTCGGCCAGGGTGCGGACCGCGACGTCGAGGCCCTTCAACGGCTGGATCCGCCCCACGAACAGCAGCACCGGACCGGGGCCGAGGCCGAGCGCGGCCCGGGCCCCGCCCTGGTCGCCGGGCGAGAACAGAGCGTGCTCGACGCCGGGGGTGACGATCTCGATGCGGGCCGGGTCGGCGCCGTACAGGTGCTGGAGCTGCTGGGCCTCCGGTTCGCAGGACGCGGTGATCACGTCGGAGCAGGCGATCACCTCGGTCTCGGCCGCGACCCGGCGCTCGGGCTCGTGGTCGCCGGTCTCGGCCTTGACCCGGGCCAAGGTGTGGAACGTGGAGACGAGCGGTACCTCGAGCTCGTGCTTGAGCCGATGCCCGGCCACCCCGGAGAGCCAGTAGTTGGCATGGAGGACGTCGACGCCGCCCCAGGCGGCGAGATCGGCCCGCACCCCGTCGGCGAACTCGTCGACCACGCCGTACAGCTCCTCCTTGGCCAGCTCGGAGGGGCCCGCTTCGACGTGAACCACTCTCACGCCGGGCTCGGGCTCGACCTCGAGGGGGAGATCGTCCCGCCACCGCCGCACGTACACGGTGCAGTCGAGACCCACGTGGGCCAGCCCGGAGACGAGCTCGCGCACGTAGACGTTCATCCCTCCGCTGTCGCCCGAGCCGGGCTGGGCCAGCGGCGACGTGTGCAGGGAGAGGACGCCGACCCGCTCCAGCGGGCTCTCCGACCGGTCGATCACGGCGCCAACGCTAGCGAGCGATGCGGCGGTCGGCTCCCCCGGCCCACCCGGTCCCCGGGTCGCCCCCCGGGCTACTCGAGGATGGCGTCGACCGAGGCTTCGCCGCTGCGATAGCGCTCGACGATCTCGCGCTGCACGACGTCGATCGTCTCGTGCAGGGCGCGGCGCTGAGCCGAGACACGGGTCTCGAACGCCTGGAGCCGGTCGATGAGCTCGTCGAGCTCGTCGTCGCCGACCTCGCCCAGCGCCGTCAGCTGGCCGGTCGTGACGATCTCGTCGAGCTCGGCCACGAGCCGGTCGGCAGCCGGGCTCGGCTCGAGCGTCTGTGGCGGGCGAGGCAACGACGAGCTGCGGCCCGGCTCGTGCTCGCCCAGCAACGTGGGGAGCTGATCGACCAGGTCGGTGGCGTCGGTGGGCGCCGCCCCGCGTCGCCGTCGGCTGACCTCGCCGCCGACGATGTCGAGGCGCCCGTGGGCCATCCTCCTGACGAAGGAGAGGTCGTTCTCGAGCTGTTGGCACTCGGCGCGCATGGCCCGGATGTCGGCGATGGTGCGCGAGCCGAGGTCGGCCAGGTACTGGGGGCTCGTGAGGGTGTCGAGATCAGATGGCACGCACCGAGCGTACCTGCTCGCCCGGACCCCTCTCAGCCTCCGGAAACGGGTGGGAGCAGCGCGACCTCGTCGTCGGGGCCCACCCGGTCGTCGTCTCGGGCCGGCTCGCCGTTGCGCCAGACCCGGCAGACGGGGACCAGCTCCGAGAACGCCGGCCCGAACCGTCCCGACGCCTCGGCGACGACCTCGCCCACGGTGGCGGCGTCGATCTCGACGCTCGCGGTGGCCGCCGCCTCCCGTATCGAAGCGAAGAGCCGCAACGTCGCCATGAGGTCAAGGCTACGAGCCGGCTGGTGGGTCGCGCCGGTAGCGTGCCGCCGATGACGAGGGTGCTGATCGTCCGCCACGGCCAGTCCGAGTGGAACGCGGTCGGACGCTGGCAGGGCCAGGCCGACCCGCCCCTGACCGACCTGGGGCGGGCCCAGGCGCAGGCGGCCGTCGACAGGCTGCGGGGCTTCGATCGCATCGCCTCGTCCGACCTCCGCCGGTCGCTCGACACGGCCGAGATCATCCGCGCCGGCATCGGGCTTCCTGCGGTGCACGTCGATGCCGACCTGCGCGAGCGCGACGCCGGGGCGTGGACCGGGCTGACCCGATCCGACATCGACGAGGGGTGGCCGGGCTTCCTCGCCAACGGTGACCGGCCGACGGGATACGAGACCGACGATCTCCTGCGCCGCCGGGTCCTGGCCGCCACGGAGCGGGTCTCGGCCGATCTCGACGGTGGACGGGTCGCGGTGATCGCCCACGCGGGCGTGATCTACGCGCTGGAGGCCCACGCCGGGTTGGGGCACGAGCGGGTGCCCAACCTGGGCGGTCGCTGGTTCGAGGTCGACGGAACGGACATCGCGGCCGGCGAGCGGGTGTTGCTCATCGACCCCGGCTGCGTCGAGGCGACGCGACCAGACCAGATCTGAGGGCCGCAGGCGCGTCGGTCGGGAGCGGGCCGGGGGTCCGGGCCTTTCGCCGCTCGCGGGCCTCACGTTAGGGTGCCGCCGTGAACGAGCTGAGCCTGGCGCTGGTGGCAACCTCGTTCGGTTTCGGGTTCCGCCACGGGATCGACTGGGACCACATCGCGGCCATCGGAGACATCTCGGCCAGCGCGCGCGACCGGCGAACCGCCTTCGAGCTCTCGACTCGGTACGCGGTGGCGCACGGCCTCGTGGTGCTCGGGCTCGGGAGCGCGCTGGTCCTGGCCGGGTTCACCATCGGCGACGGGCTCGACGGGTGGTTCGGCCGCATCGCCGGGGCGAGCCTGCTGCTGCTCGGCGCGTGGGTGCTGCTCGACGTCGTCCAGCGGGGCGACGACTACCGGCTGCGCAGTCGCACGATGATGGTGGCTGCCCGCCTGCCGCAGCCCGGGGCACGGGCCGACGGCCGTCAGCTGCTCGTGGCCGACGATCCGTTCGGGATCTACGGGGCGAGGGCGGCGACGGGTATGGGGGTCATCCACGGGCTCGGGGTCGAGACGCCGACCCAGATCGCGGTGTTCGTAGCCACGACCCAGGCCGCGGGGCGGGCCCAGGGCATGGCCCTGCTCGCGACGTGGGTGCTCGGCCTGCTCGTCGCCAACACCGTCCTGGCGCTGGTCGCCGCCAACGGCGTGCAGCGACTCGGCTCGCTGCGGCGGTTCCACGTCGTCGCCGGCGTCGTCGTGGGGGCGGTCAGCGTCGCGGTCGGCGCCCTCATGCTGACCGGCGCCGACCGCCTCCTGCCGGCGCTCACCTGAGCACCGACCTGAGCCCGGCCTCGTGTGACCGACGACACATCACACGATGCAAGGAAGGGCGCGTCGGCCCTCCACACTGGGTCCATGACCTTCGAGCTCCCACCCCTCCCGTACGCCGACGACGCGCTGGCCCCCCACATCAGCAGCGACACCCTCGCCCTTCATCACGGCAAGCACCACGCCGGCTACGTCGACAACCTCAACCGGCTGGTCGAGGGAACCGACCACGAGGGTCGCTCGCTCGAGGACGTGATCTTGGCCGCCGACGGCGCCCTCCTGAACAACGCCGGCCAGACGTGGAACCACACCTTCTACTGGAGCTCGATGCGGCCCGGAGGCGGCGGCGACCCCACCGGCGACATCGCCACGGCGATCGCCGAGTCGTTCGGCGGTGCCGAGCAGTTCCGCAAGGAGTTCACCGAGGCCGCCACCGGACAGTTCGGGTCGGGGTGGGCCTGGCTCGTCGCCGACGGCGACCGGCTCGAGATCATGAGCACGGCCAACGCCGACCTCCCGATGCGCCACGGCCGGACCGCGCTGCTCACCCTCGACGTCTGGGAGCACGCCTACTACCTCGACCACCAGAACCGCCGCGCCGAGTACGTCGAGGCCTTCCTCCAGCACCTGATCAACTGGGACTTCGCCGCGGCCAACCTGGCCGGCTGATCGCTCCTGCGGGCCGGGTATCGTTCCACGAATCTTCGAGAGGAGCCCCATGGGTGCGACGAGCGCGAGGATCCTGGGCGGCGTGCTGGCGGGTGGTCTCCTGGTGGCCGCCTGCGGGGGCGACGACGGTACCGGGGCCGCCCAGCCGACGTCGGGTGACGCCGACATGCTGGTCGTGACCGGGTTCGACAGCCTCGACTTCGACGCCGACGTCTACACCGCGTCGGCCGGCACGATCGAGTTCGAGTACCGGCTGGTCGGGGTGATCGAGCACAGCCTCGTCGTCGAGGGCCGCGAGGCCGACATGCGCCTTGTCGCCAGCTCGGGTGGCACCGACTCCGGCTCGATCGACCTCGACGCCGGCGAGTACGTGCTGTACTGCGACATCGCCGGCCACCGCGAGGCGGGCATGGTGGCGGCGCTCACCGTCGGCTGACGCGACGCGCAGGGCCGGGGCCTAGGCGATGGCCTCGAAGCCGATGAAGTAGAGGATGGCGGTGATCCCGAAGCCGTACCAGATCGTGTACCGGTGGTTGTCGAGCACCTGCTTGTTGATCTCGTTGTCGTAGCCGCCGATCTTCCCGAGCGCCGACAGCTCCATGACCGCCCAGATCACGAGGAAGATGATCCAGATCACCCAGCGGGACCCCGCGCTGGGCAGGGCGTCGGGGCCGCCGAACCGGTTGCCGAAGTGGCTGGGCCACATCATGAACCACAGCAACGGGATCGAGAACAGGGTGTTGACCCGGGACGCCCGGCCGGCGCGCTTGGCGGCGGCCGGCGCCGCGGGGTCGGCCTCGCCGCCACCGGCCACGGTGTTCGACGAGCCGATCACGATCTGCTGGGCGGGCCAGATCACCATCCAGACGTTGGCCGCCATGGTCGTGCCGAGGATGGCGCCGAAGGCGATGCCCATGCCCTGGGAGGTGTTCCAGTAGTCGGGGAACAGCTCACCGAAGGCCCTCTGATGGGCGAGGATCCAGATGCCCGAGACCCAGGTGACCGCCGCCCCCCAGCGGAACCACCACAGGGTGCGCCAGGTGATCTTCCGCAGAGCCTCGCCCCGCGCCCCCTCGCTCATCTCGGCGAAGGCAGACCCCTGGATGAAGTTGAAGAAGTAGAGCAGCCCGATCCAGGTGATGCCGGCCAGGTAGTGCGCGTAGCGGCCGATCGCCTGGCCGCTGCCGTTGAACCCCATCCAGTCGCTAAACAGTTCCACGTGGTCCCCCGTCCCCTGCAAGCTCGGTCGCAGGCATCGTAGGCGGCGCTGCTGCGGGGCTCAATTGCTCGTCGGCGGGTTCGTCGCCCTGTTCGTCGCCGGGCTCGTGGTCGGTCGGTTCGCGGTTGAACGAGCACAGCCGCAGCGCGGCCCGGCTGGCGATCGACCCGTCGGCCGTCGCGGCCTCGCAGACCTCGCACGGGGTGAGGTCGCCGCGGTCGAGACAGGCCAGCACCACGTCGACGTCGGCCAGCTCCATCTCGATCTGGGCCATCTCGCTCGAATCGGGGGCGCCGACGTCGGGCTGGGCTTCGTCCACGGGCCCGAGGCTACTCACGGCCGGTCCTCCCGGCGTTGACCCTCGCGAGCGGCGAGCAGGCGCTCGGCCAGGGTGAAGTCGTCGGGGTAGGTGACCTTGATGTTGACCGGATCGCCCTCGACGCACCCGCACTCGAGGTCACCGTGGCGCAGAACGGTCTCGAGCGTGTCGGTCCCCTCGAACCCGGCCGCGGCGGCGCGCTCGTAGGCGGCGTGCAGCGCCGCCGCCCGGAAGACCTGCGGCGTCTGGGCCCGCAGCAGCTCGCCGGCCGGTTGCAGGCCGCCGTGCGCCGGGCGGTAGACGCTGTGGGCGGCCAGGGCCGGCCAGGCGCCGCCCACCCGCTCGGCCTCGGCGTAGAGCCGCTCGACGAGCTCGGCGGTCACCAGCGGGCGAGCGCCGTCGTGGACCGCGATCAGGTCGGCGGCGTCGCACGCCCCCAGCTCGGACGCTGCGGCCAGGCCGGCCACCTCGCTCCGGTGCCGGCTGGCCCCCCCGGCGACCACTGCGTGCGGCCGCTCCAGGTCCAGTCGGGCGAGCAGGTCGGACACGGTCTCGACGTCGGCGCGGCGGGCGACGGCGACGATGGCGTCGCTCGCCCCGGCCAGCACCTCGACCGGCCGGGTGAGCAGGGGGCGATCACCCACACGGGCCAGCACCTTGTTGCCGGCCGCGCCGCTGCGGACGCCCGACCCCCCGGCGAGCACGATGGCGACCCTCACGGCAGCCGAACCTACCGCCCAGGGCCGCGAGGGCCGGCCAGTAGGCTGGCGCCGGGCCGTTAGCTCATCGGGTAGAGCAGGGGACTTTTAATCCCAAGGTGCCGGGTTCGAGCCCCGGACGGCCCAC
>JBFJYB010000128.1:0-7193 GCA_041622835.1 Acidimicrobiales bacterium
ATCGAGTCGATGGCGACCCCGGCCATGCCGACGTCGCCGCCGACCCGCGGATGGTCGCTGTCGTAGCCGCGGTGGGTGGGGAGGTCGAAGGCGACCGAGAGCCCCTTCTGGCCGGCGGCCAGGTTGCGGCGGTAGAAGGCGTTGGACTCCTCGGCGGTGGAGAAGCCGGCGTACTGGCGGATCGTCCACGGCCGGGTGACGTACATGGTCGGGTACGGGCCGCGCAGGAACGGGGCGAGCCCCGGCCAGGTGTCGAGGAAGTCGAGGTCGTCGACGTCGACGGCGGTGTAGAGCGGCGGCACGGGGATGGACTCGGGGGTCTCCCAGACCAGGGCGTCGACGTCCTTGCCGGTCTCGGCCCGGACCGCGGCGCGCCAGTCGTCGGCGGTGGCCGTGGGTCGGGCCGGGCCCAGCGTCGCGCCGGCGAAGTCGGGGATCGAGGGCTCGGGGACCCCAGCGGCGGGGCTCACGGTGCTGCTCCGATCGTGCCGGCGGCAAGCGCCTCGGCCACGCCTCCGGCGGCCTCGATCCCGCGAAACGCCTCCCACGCCTGCTCGGCGAGCTGGGCCGAGAGGTTCTCGACGTACCAGGCTCCACCTCCGGGGTCGATGACCTGGCCGAGGTTCGACTCCTCGAGCAGCAAGAGCTGGGTGTTCCGGGCCAGCCGCTGCGCATGGGCGGTGTCGAGCCCGGCATCGGCCGGCCGCACGGTCACCGCCGCCGCCCCGCCGAGACCGGCACCGAGACACGCCACGGTCGCCCTGACGACGTTCACCCAGGGGTCGTCGCTGCTCATCGTCGCCGCCGACGTGATGGCGTGCTGGCGTTGCCCGACGGGTCGGACCGAGCACAGCTCGGCGACCCTGGCCCAGACCCGGCGGGCCGCCCGGAGCTTGGCGATGGTCATGAACTGGTCGGGGGTGGCCGAGTAGGTGAACTCGAGCTGGTCGAAGGCATCGGCGGTCGCCACCCCTGCCGAGGTCAGCGCCCTCAGGTAGGCCACGCCGGTGGCGACCGAGCAGGCCAGCTCGTCGACCTCGCGTGCGCCCCGCTCGGCGTGGACCGACGCGTCGACCCTCATGGCCACGACCCCGGGGTGGTTGGCGGCAGACTCGGCGGCCACCTCGGCGGCGGCGGCGACGGTCTCGCCCATCTCGAGGTCGGCCCCCGAGCGGGCCAGCGTCCCCAGCGGGTCGATGCCCAAGCCGCCCGTTCGGGCGGTGAGCGGAACGCCGCGATCCGCCCACAGGCGCGTCATGGCGTCGGCGCACGCTGCGAAGTGCAGCCCCGGCTCCAGGTGAACGGGAGCGGCGTCGAGGCGAACACCCGCCAATGCGTGGCCGAGGCGGTCGGGGTCGGCATCACCGACCTGAACGAGGATCGAGGTGGCTCCGTTCTCGAGGTCGGCCACGGCGGCCCGGTCGATGCCGGGGTCGCTCAGATGGTGCAGCTGGCGCACGTCCCAGCCCTGCCGGCCGGCAGCCGCGCCGCGCGCGAACGGGGCCAGCCCGGGAAGGCCTTCGTCGCCGACCGGGTCGCGATCGCCCCTGGTGTAGAGCGGGAGCACGGTGAGACCACCGACGTCGGTCGAGAGATCGTCGATGGACCGACCGCCGGTGGCCGCCTCGACGGCACGGAGCCAGTCGTCACGATCGGAAGCGGCGAAACCCCCAGCCAGGGGCAGGATCTCGGTGGTCGACACGCCTCGATGGTAGAGCGCCCGCGACGTCGGGCCCTCTGCCGCGTTGTGCAACACGGTGTTGCACAACGGCGACGTGGCCCGTAGCGTCGGCGCAACCATGCGTTGCTCAGCAGTCTCCCGGGCCAGGAACCGCCAGCCGTGAGCACGAGCCGATGAGCGCCGAGTCCCGGGCCCACGTGACGACCGTCGAAGGCCACCCGAGGCGGTGGCAGATCCTGTGAGCGCCGAGTCCCGGGCCCACGTGACGACCGTCGAAGGCCACCCGAGGCGGTGGCAGATCCTGCCCATCATGTGCACCTGCCTGGTGCTGGTGGTCGCCGGCGTGAGCTCGCTGAACATCGCCATCCCCAGCATCGTGCGGGCGCTCGACGCGTCCCAGACCGAGCAGCTCTGGATCGTCGACGCCTACGCCCTCGTGTTCGCCGGGCTCCTCCTGCCCGCCGGCGCTCTCGGCGACCGCTACGGCCGGAAGGGCGCGCTGCTGGGAGGCCTGGCGGTGTTCGCGCTGGCGTCGGTCGCAGCCAGCTACGCCAACGATCCGACCCAGCTGATCGTCGCACGAGCTGCGATGGGGGTCGGAGCCGCCTTCGTGATGCCGGCCACGCTGTCGATCATCACCGCGGTGTTCCCGCCACACGAGCGGGCCAAGGCGATCGCGATCTGGGCCGGCTTCGCCGGTGCCGGCGGCTCGATCGGCGTGATCGCCGGCGGTGCGCTGCTCGAGAAGTTCTGGTGGGGCTCGGTCTTCTTCATCGCCGTGCCCATCGCCGCCGCTGCTGCGCTGATGATCGCGGCGGTCGTCCCCACCTCTCGGGACGACGAGCAGCGGCCACTCGACCCGATCGGCGCCCTCCTGTCGATCGTCGGCCTGGGCTCGCTGGTGTACGCCATCATCGAGGGCGGCGAGATCGGATGGGCCGAGGGCGCCACCATCGGCTGGTTCGTGGCCGCCGCCGTGTTCCTGACCGGGTTCGTGCGCTACGAGCTGTCTCGCCCCGACCCCATGCTCGACCCGAGGTTCTTCCGGACCCCTCGCTTCACGCTCGGCAGCTTCACCCTGACCATGTCGTTCGCCGTCATGTTCGGCATGTTCTTCTTGATCACCCTCTTCTTCCAGTTCGTCCAGGGTCACTCGCCGCTCCAGGCCGGCCTGCGGAACCTCCCCTTCGCCGCCGCCATGATCGTCGTGGCCCCGCGCGCCCCCAGGATCGCAGCCCGCATCGGCGCTCGGATATCGATCGCGACCGGGTTGGCGCTCCAGGCCGTCGGCTTCGTCCTGCTGTCGCAGCTCCGCCCCGACACCGCCTACTGGTACATCGTCATCGGGCTGGTGCTGGCGGCGGCCGGGATGGGGATGCTGATGCCGCCGTCGACCGACAACATCGTGTCGTCGCTCCCTCCCAACAAGGCCGGGGTCGGGTCGGCGTGGAACGACGCCGTGCGGGAGGTGGGAGGCGCGCTGGGCATCGCGGTCCTCGGCACCCTGCTCGCGACCGGGTACCGCAACTCGCTGGGCGACGCGACCGACCAGCTGCCGCCCGAGGCCGGCGACCTGTTCCGTGACTCGATCGGAGGGGCGTACGCCGTCGCCGGCCAGCTCGGGGACTCGCCGGCGGTGCAGTCGCTCGTCGAGACGGCCAACTCGGCGTTCGCCGACGGGCTCCAGATCGCGTTCCTCGTCGCCGCCGCCATCGGGGTCGTGAACGCGGCCGTGACCCTGGCGCTCTACCCCCGCGACGAGCCGGTGCGCGACAGCCGGCCGATCGCGACCCACCCGTGACCGCCGCCGACATGCGGGTCGATCCGCGGGTCGCCCACACCCGCCGGGTCGTCCTCGATGCCGCCGTCGAGCTGCTGACCGAGTGCGGCTTCGACCGGATCACCATCGACGCCATCGCCGACCGGTGCGGGGTGGCCCGCAGCACCGTCTACCGCAACTGGCCCGACCGCCACCAGCTGCTCGCCGAGGCCTTCGACTCCATGTGCGACCTGGGCGACGTGCCCGACACCGGCTCGGTCGAGGGCGACCTGACCGCTCTGGGTCGCGAGCTGGCGAGGGGGCTGACCGACGAGCCGTGGGGCAAGGCCATCTCGTCGCTCGTGGGGGCTGCGACCTACGACCCCGAGCTTCGCCAGGGGCAGGCCGAGTTCTCGCGCCAGCGACGCGACGAGGTCGGGCGGATCTTCGAACGAGCCATCGCCCGCGGCGAGGTCGCCCCGACCGAGGACGTCGGCGAGCTGACCACGCTCTTCGCCGCGCCGTTCTTCTACCGCCGGCTCCTGAGCCAACAGCCGCTCGACGCCGGCTTCGTCGAGCGTCACGTCGCCACCACTCTCCGACGGATCGCCACGCGATGACCGACCCCGTCACCATCGCCGTCGCCCCCGACACCAGGACGACCATGTTCGAGGCCCTGTCAGCTGCGGTCGAACGAGGCGGCGCAACGGTCGGCGAGCTGGCCGACGCCCGGGCGCTGGTGTTCGCCGATCCCGAACGGCCGGATCTGTTCCCGGGGATCATCGGGCGCGCTCCGGGAGTCGAGTGGATCCAACTGCCCTACGCCGGGATCGAGCCGTTCGTCGACCATCTCGACGCCGACCACGTCTGGACCTGCGGCAAGGGGGTCTACGCCGAGCCGGTGGCCGAGCACGTGGTCGCGCTCGCCCTGGCCGGGTTCCGCGACCTGCACCGGTACATCCGGGCGACGAGCTGGTCGGCGCAGACCGGCCGCAACCTGCTCGGCGCCCGCGTGACGATCCTCGGCGGCGGCGGCATCACCGAGTCGCTGCTGCGGCTGCTCGAGCCGTTCGGTTGTGAGGTGACCGTCGTCCGGCGCTCCGGCTCGCCGGTCGCCGGCGCCGCCCGTACGCTGACGGCGGACCGGCTGACCGAGGGGCTCTCGGACGCCGACCTGGTGGTGGTCGCGCTGGCCCTCACGTCCGAGACGACGGGGATCATCGACGCCGCAGCCCTGGCCGCCATGCCCGAGCACGCCTGGCTGGTGAACGTGGCGCGTGGGGGCCACGTGGTGACCGACGACCTGGTCGACGCGCTCCGGGCCGGATCGATCGCCGGCGCCGCTCTCGACGTCACCGACCCCGAGCCGCTGCCGGACGACAGCCCGCTCTGGCAGCTCGAGAACTGCATCATCACCGCCCATGTCGGCAACACGCCCGAGATGGGCCTGCCCCTGCTCGCCGACCGCGTCGAGCAGAACGTGCGCCGCTACCTGGCCGGCGAACCACTGCTCGGACCGGTCGACGTGGCCCGCGGGTACTAGCGACCGCGGACCGTGATCGACGGCGCCAGCTAGCTGGTCACCACCTCGAAGCTGACCGCGGCCGCGACGCCGATGGAGGGGCCGACCGCCTCGGCGTTGGTGCGCAGGAAGCTGGTCGGGTCGGTGCCGGGGGTGCCCTGATCGAGCCCGTCGAGATAGGTCCGGTGCTCACGCAGCGACGCGATGCCGGCATCGACGTGGTCGGTCACGTCGACCGCGTGCGTGGGTGCGGGCGAGGCGTTGAAGGCGATGAAGCGCACCTCGCAGGCCGGATCGGGCAGGTCGTCGAAGACCCAGGGGTTGGCGGCGTCACGGGCGGCGGCGATGAGCGCCCGTCCCACGGCCCGATGGTCGGCGTGGTTCCAGGCCGGGCCGCCCCAGGTGTCGCGGTAGTTGATCGAGATCAGGATGTCGGGTCGGTGCCGGCGGATGGCCGCGGCCAGGTCCCGCCGCAGCCCGACGCTCTCGACGACCAGCCCGTCGGGGTGGTCGAGGAACTCGACGACGTCGACGCCCACCACTGCCGCCGACCTCCGCTGCTCGGCCTCGCGCAACGGGCCGACCTCAGCCGGCGGCCGGTCGGAGATCCCGGCCTCGCCCCTGGTGGCCAGGAGGTAGCGGACGTCCTTGCCCTGCGAGGTCCAGCGGGAAACCGCGCTGGCCGCGCCGTACTCCAGATCGTCGGGGTGGGCGACGACGGCGAGGGCCCGGCTCCAGTCCTCGGGGAACAGCTCCAGCCGGTCGGTCACGAGCTCAGAGCAGGTCGTGCAGCAGCTGGATCAAGTCGGTGGTGGTCACGATGCCGGCCAGGGTGCCGTCGCGGGCCAGCACCAGCACCGAGTGCGTCTTGCCGTCGGCCAGGCGGGCGGCGGCCTCCTTGACGGTCCCGTCGACCGAGACCGTCGAGAGCGTGGTGGTCATGGCGTCGTCGATCACGAACTGGTGGTCGAGGAACACCCGCAGGGTGCGGTCGTCGTTGCCCTCGATGTCGTAGACGAGCTTGAGCACGTCGGTCGACGAGATGATGCCGACCGGCACGTCGCCCTCGATCACGGGCAGGTGGTGGAAGTCGCTGGACCGCAGCAGGTCGTAGACCTCCGAGAGGGGCTGGGAGCGCTCGACGGTCACCACGTCGGAGGTCATGACGTCGCTCAACGAGGGTGCAGGTGCGGATGCCATCTGCGGGAGGATACCGACGCCGGACCCCACCCCTCCCCCACACTTCCCACGCACCGCCCCAGCATTTCTGACCCGATCCAGGGACCACCCCGCATCTCTGACTGGTTGGGCGCGCCAGCGCGCCCCAACCGGTCACAAGTCCGGGGGTTGGTGGGCTACGAGGGCCCAGACGCGGTGGTGGACGGGCTGGGGGTCGGCCGGGAAGCGCTCGGCCAGCAGGGCGGCCAGCTCGGCGTCGAAGGCCTCGACCCGGTCGGGCTCGAGCGACGCGCCGACGCCGGCGCTGGCCCGGATCCGACCCCGCCAGCCCTCGTGGGAGTAGACCAGGTCGAGGTCGAAGCTGAACGACTCCAGCCCGACGAAGCCGGCCACCGAGAGGTCGGCGGCGAAGTGGGGGTGCATGCCGGTCATGCCCGCGCCGAACCAGTCGGGGTTGTGGGCGAGGATCAGGGCCTCGGTCGCCTCGACGACGTTGCCCGGCAACGGGATCCAGTCGAGGTAGCAGAGCGCGATCCTCCCGCCTGGCCGGAGAACCCGCATCGCCTCGGCGGCAGCCGCCGGGCGGTCGAACCAGTGCCAGCACTGCCCCGCGGTCACGACGTCGACCGCGCCGTCCGGCAGCCCGGTCTGCTCGGCGGTCGCCACTCGATGATCGACGACGACGCCGGCGGCCGCGTCCAGCTCGCGTGCCTGGGCCAGGAGCTCGGCCGACGGATCGACGCCCACCACGGTGCAGCCCCGCTCGGCGAACCCTCGGGCCAGCGACCCGGTGCCGGTTCCGAGGTCGACGAGATCCTGCCCCGGGGAGCCGACACCGAGGCCAGCCAGACGGTCGAACAGCTCGGACGGGAAGCCCTGGCGATGCCGGGCGTAGTCGCCGGCCGCCTTCCCGAAGTCGACCCGGTCGACCCAGCGCCGGTCAGCCATCGCGGACCGCGGCTGCGACCAGTGACATGGCGTCGGCGACGGCGGCGATCTGGTCGCGGTCGAGCACGTCGATGAGGTAGCGGCGCACGCCCTCGACGTGTCCC
>JBFJYB010000129.1:0-7170 GCA_041622835.1 Acidimicrobiales bacterium
GCCCTCGCCAGCGCGAGGGCCAGCTCGGACTTGCCCGAGGCGGTCGGCCCGAGGATCACGAGCGTCGCGGTCACGACAGCTGGTCGGCCAAGGCGTACCAGTCGATGCGCCGGGGATCGGGGGCCTCGATGCCGTAGCCGTCGTAGAACGGCGGGAGCGTCGCCGGTCCGACCGTCCTGGCCAGGTCGCGCGCCGCAGTCGCCAGATCGCCATGCCGGTCGGCGACACCCATGCGGTCCAGGCCGATCCACCCGGCTCGACCGGTGGCGCTCAGCACGAGGTGCGAGAGCACGGGCGAACCGTGGGTCACGACCAGATCGTCGGCGGGCTCGTCGGGGGGCTGGCGTCGCAGCTCGGCGAGCAGGCGCTCGACGGTGAGCCGGCGGTACGCGGCGTCGATCCGGCTGGGGGCCACCCGCCCGGCGGCCACGTTGGTTGCGGCGGCGTCGAGCCTGGCCTGCACCCGGCGGTCGAAGGGGCAACCCGCTGCCGGCACGGTGTCGTGGAACCGCCGCAGCGCCTGGCCGGCCGCATGGGCGGTGGCCACGACGTCGAACTGGTGCTCCCCGGCGGTGGCCGGCGAGCCTTCGAGGGCGGCGGTCACCAGCCAGCCCTCACCATCGGCCTCGGTGTGGGCCACGACCCCGGGCGTGGGTCCGCGCTGGGCCAACCATCGCAGACGGTCGACTTCGGCGGCGATCGCCACCGGATCGCCGCGTTCGAGGACGCACCGTCGACCGTCGACTCCTGTGCACGAGGCGACCCGCCCGTCAACGCCGAGCCAGGACACGGACGCGCCGTCCAGCCGGTCACGAAGGCCGAGCGGCAGCGCGTCCACTGGATCGGGAGCGCTCAGACCGCGACCACCGGGATGCGGGTACGGTGCCGGGCCGGTTCGACCACCTCGATCAGCTCGCCGAACAGGTAGTGCGAGGCAGCGCGGGTGACTCGGACCAGAGCCACGCCCCCGGCCCGTATCGCAGCCGGTGCCGCGAAGTGCACGAGCCGGTTCTGGCGCGTCCGGCCGGTGAGCCTCGCTGCGTCGCGCTTGCTCGGCCCCTCGACGACGACCTCCTCGATGCGGCCGACACGCCGCTCGTTGCCCAGCCGCGCCGACCTGGCGACCACCGCTCGGAGTCGCTCGAACCGTTCGACGGCCACCTCGTGGGGCACCGCCTGTTCGATCATGGCCGCGGCCTCGGTGCCCTCACGGGGCGAGAAGATGAAGGTGTAGGCGCTGTCGTAGCCGGCCTCGGCCGCCACCTCGAGGGTCTGCTCGAAGTCGGCGTCGGTCTCGCCCGGGAAGCCGACGATGATGTCCGTGCTGACGGCGAGGTCGCCGATGCCGGCCCGGGCCGCGGCGAGGCGCTCGAGATACCGGGCCGAGGTGTAGCCGCGGTGCATGGCGGCCAGGACCCGGTCGCTGCCCGACTGGAGCGGCAGATGGAGGTGCTCGCACACCGCCGGGGTCTCGGCCATGGCTGCGATGGTCTCGGGCCGGAGGTCCTTCGGGTGCGGGCTGGTGAACCGCACCCTGCGGATGCCCTCGACGGCTCCGACGGCGCGCAGCAGGTCGGCGAACAGCGGGCGGGCCCGGCGGCGCGCCTCGTTGGCCCACCGCTCCCCCGCCACGTCGGCGTCGCTCGGCGACCGCTGCAACCGGCGGGCAGTGGTGAGATCGCGCCCATACGAGTTCACGTTCTGGCCCAGCAGCGTGACCTCGATGACGCCGTCGGCTGCGGCCCGGGACACCTCGGCGACCACCTCGCCGAAGGGCCGGCTGACCTCGGGGCCCCGCACGGCGGGAACGATGCAGAACGCGCACGAGTTGTCGCACCCGACCTGGATGGCAACCCAGGCCGCGTGGCCGGCCTCGCGGCGAACCGGGAGCGCCGAGGCGAACTCCTCGTCGTCGTGGGCCTCGACGATCTCGACGACCGGCCCGTCGCGGCGGGCGGCATCGAGCAGCTCGACCGCCCGACCGACGTTGTGGGTTCCGAAGACGACGTCGACGTGGCCGGCCCGCTCGCGAATCAGGTCTCGGTCCTTCTGGGCAAGGCAGCCGGCCACGGCGATCTGGAGGTCGGGCCGGTCGTCCTTGAGCCGCCGGAGATGACCGAGCGTGCCGTACAGCTTGTTGTCGGCGTTCTCGCGTATGCAGCAGGTGTTCAACACGATGACGTCGGCCGACTCGACGTCGGTGGCGGCGACCATGCCGTCGGCTTCGAGCAGCCCGGCGATGCGCTCGGAGTCGTGCTCGTTCATCTGGCAGCCGAAGGTGCGGACAGCGTAGGTGCGGCTCACGCCACCAGCGTAGGTGCGGCCGAGCGCAGTCAGGCCGGCGGCGGGTGGGTGCGGGTGAAGGTGAAGGCCCCGGGTGTCGGGCCGTTCACCCGGAGCAGCTCGAGCCGTTCGAGCGCCTCCTCGATGGAGGGCACGTGGCCGACTGCGACCCACCACAGCACGAGGTGCGACTTGCCCAGCCGGGAGAACCACTCGCGGCGGCGCCGGAAGTACTCGAGGTGCTCGGGGCCGTACACGTAGTCGCGTAGAGCCTCGATCGACTCCCAGACCGACAGGTTGACGATGAGGTAGGGGTCGTCTTCCACCTGAATGTCGGTGGCGTTGCCACTGTCGGTCTGCAGCCGCCACACGAACCCTGGAGCCTGATCGGCCACCGCGTTCAGCGGTTCGAGCCCCTCGACGAAGGCGGCGGTGTCGGGGTGATCGATCGGTGCCAGCAGGCGGGCCACGTTGAGCTGGGCGAGGTGGTGGGTCACGGGACGACCGCCTCGGCCTCGATCTCCACGAGCCAGGCAGGATCGAGGAGTCCCGCCACGACGACCATGGTCGCTGCCGGGCGGGCCCGGGCGAAGAACTCGTGGTGAGCGGCTCCGACCACGCCGGCGTGGGCCGGATCGGTCAGGTACATGCGGGTGCGCACCACGTCGTCACACGATGCACCCAGCTCCTCGAGTGCCGAGCGGATGATGGTCAGGCACCTGGTGGTCTGGGCCCCGACGTCGGGGTCGCAGCTGCCGTCGGGCTCGATGGGCGCGGTGCCGGCGATCAGCACCCGGTCACCGACCCGGACGCCGCGGCTGAAGCCGTAGCGCCGCTCGTACGGCGAGCCAGAGCCGGCTCGTCGGCGTGATGACATCGGCCTCCTCCGGGTCGAGGCTCACATGATGGCGCAGCCTCGGGTACGGACGCGCCACAGCCGCCGCCGAGGATGGGAGTCGGCGACGGCTGCGGCAGGTTGGTGCGGTCAGTCGTCGATCGTGATGGGCTGATCGTCGGCTTCGGTGAAGGCGTCACCGGCCTCGTCGGTCAGGTCGACCTCGGGCTCGGGCTCTGGCTCGGGGGGACGGACCTCGGCCCAGATCCGATCGGAGATCTCGACCATGAGCTCGGGGTTCTCGAACAGGAAGTCCTTGGCCTTCTCGCGCCCTTGTCCGAGCTGCTCACCTTCGTAGGTGAACCAGGCGCCCGACTTCTTCACCATGCCCAGGTCGACCCCGATGTCGAGCAGCGAGCCCTCGCGGCTGATGCCCCGGCCGTACATGATGTCGAACTCGGCCTGACGGAACGGCGGCGCCACCTTGTTCTTCACCACCTTGACCCGAGTTCGGTTGCCCACCACCTCGACCCCGTTCTTGATGGCCTCGATCCGCCGGATGTCGAGCCGGACCGACGAGTAGAACTTGAGGGCCCGGCCGCCGGGGGTGGTCTCGGGGCTCCCGAACATCACGCCGATCTTCTCCCGCAGCTGGTTGATGAAGATGCAGATCGTCTTCGACTTGCTGAGGTTGGCGGTGAGCTTGCGCAGTGCCTGCGACATCAGCCGGGCCTGGAGGCCGACATGGGAGTCGCCCATCTCGCCCTCGATCTCGGCGCGGGGCGTGAGGGCGGCGACCGAGTCGATGACCACGACGTCGAGGGCCCCCGACCGGATCAACATGTCGGTGATCTCGAGCGCCTGCTCGCCGGTGTCGGGCTGGGAGATCAGCAGCTCGTCGACATCGACGCCGATGGCCCGGGCGTACACCGGGTCCATGGCGTGCTCGGCGTCGATGTAGGCACAGATGCCGCCGTTGCGCTGGGCCTCGGCCACCACGTGGGTGGCGAGGGTGGTCTTGCCCGATGCCTCGGGGCCGAAGATCTCGGTGACCCGGCCACGCGGGAGCCCCCCTGCCCCGAGCGCCAGATCGAGCGCCAGCGCGCCGGTCGGGATCGTCTCGATGGCCATCGTCGCCTTCTCGCCCATGCGCATGACCGCGCCCTGGCCGAACTGCTTCTCGATCTGGCCCAGAGCCATGTCGAGTGCCTTGTCTCGCTCCACCTGACGACCTCGTTTCGGATGTTGATGCTGGGTGGGACTGGATGGGGGATGGGTTGTGAGTGGCACCCTAGAGACGGGGTGTGACACCGGGGCGCCACGAACGACAACAGGGTAATTGCGAACATCCGTTCGATCAAGTCTTTGTCTCGAGACGCGCCGTCGCGCGCCGCCCCCGCCCCCGACCGGTGCCGGTCAGCCGGCCGGGTCGGTGTCGAGGTAGAAGTCGGCCAGGTCCTCGTCGTCCCACGCCGGCAGGGCGTCGACGAGACGCTCGGCCGGGGCGGCCTCGACCTCGGCCTCGTGGTCGTAGACCCCGGAGGCACGGTCGGGCACGGCGGCCTGCTCCGGAGCCGCCACCGGCCCCTCGGGCCACGGCGCCGGCTCCACGACGTAGGGCGGGAACTCCAGCGGTGGCGCGATCGCCTCGACCGGGAGCGGGCTCGCCGACGGGTCGGTGCCGGCCAGATAGGTCTCGATGATCGCCGACCGGTCGGGGGCGGGCTCGGCAGCCACCTCGGGCGCCGGCTCGGGATCGACCTCCGGCACGGCCTCCGCCTCGGCCACGATCTCCGCCTCGTCCGCCACCTCGGCCACGATCTCCGCCTCGTCCGCCACCTCGGCCACGATCTCCGCCTCCTCCGCCACCTCGGCCACGATCTCCGCCTCCTCCGCCACCTCGGCCTCCACTTCCGGCTCGGGGGCGGACTCGATGGCCGCGTCGTCGACAACCCCGGTCGGTTCGGGCGACGACGTCGTGGTCTCGTTCACCAGGCGGGAGTAGCGGTCGTGGGCCGACAGCCGCCGGGGCGAGGCCTCCCCGTCGGTCATCTCGTCGAGCGATGACGCGTCCTGAGAGCCATCCTGCAATGCGATGAGCCAGGCATCTTCGGTGGTGAGCTCCTGGCCTGACTCCGTGTCGGAAGCATCGCCGTCGCCGGAGGTCATCTCTGTCGTCGATGTCGCCTCGTCGTCGTTCTGGTCGACCTCGCCACCGTCTTCGTCGTCGTCGGGGCCGAAGGGGTTGCCGGCGCTGTCCACGTCCCAGTCGTCGGGCAGCGCCTCGGCCAGCTGCGCAGCGGCCTCGGCCGCATCGACGAGATCCTGGGCCCACGACGGCAGCGACGCCGCCTCCGACTCCAGCGCCAGGACGAAGTCCTCGGTCCACTCGACCGAGTCGGATCCGGTCGGGTCGGCGCCGACCTGGTCGGGATGGGTGCGTTGCAAGGTGATCGACCCGCCGGCGTGACGCGAGACGTAGACCGCGGCGTCGGCCCGCTTGATGAGCTCCTCGGGCTCGACCTCGGGTTCGGCGAGGGCGATGCCCACGCTGGCGCCGATGGTGATCGACGCCTCGTCGATCTCGATGGCCTCACCCAGCGTGGCGCAAATGGCTTCGGCCAGACGCAGAGGGTCGTCCCGGGTGGCCAGATCGACCACCGCCAGGAACTCGTCACCGCCGAGGCGGCCGACCGAGTGCTCTTCGGGCACCACCGCTCGGATGCGCCGGGCCACCTCGACCAGCGCCCGGTCGCCCACCTCGTGGCCGTAGGCGTCGTTGGTCTCCTTGAAGCCCTCGAGATCGACGTACAGCAGCGCCGTCGGCTGGCTGGGGCCGTACTCGGGCTGGAGGCGGCCACCCAGATGACGCAGCATCCAGCCCCGGTTGGCCACGCCGGTCAGGGCATCGTGGTTGGCCTGCTGGGCCAGCGCCTTGGAGCGATCCTCGAGATTTCGCATCTGTTGGGCATTGCGCCAGGCGTCGCCGACGATGGCGGCCAGCAGCTCGAAGGCCTGGCGGTCACGGTGGCCCGGCAACGGGTCGTCCTCGTGAACCCACGCCCGCAGGACCAGCCAGTGACCGGGTTCGGCTGCGATCGGAGTGGCCATCACCGCCCGGCGGGCCGCGATGTGGAGCCCCTGGGCGTTCTCCTCGTGGTTCTCGATGGTACGGGTGACCGTCCCCCGGGAGTGGACGGCCGCGCTCGACAGCAGCTCGGCGTCGGCCGGTGGTCGTTCACCCCGACGCGACGTGAACGTGACCGACCACGGGCGGCTCTCCCGCCGCTCGCAGACGTCGGCGTCGGCGAAGCCCAGGCGGGTGGCGTTGTGGACCGCACCCCGCAGGACCTCGGCGGTCGTGCTCTGGGCGCGCAGGTGCCGGGAAGCCAGGCCGACCTCCCCCAGCTTGCCGGCGAAGCGCTCGGCCTCGCCCATCTCGGCCCGGGCCTCGAGCAGGCGGCGGTGGAGGTAGGCGGTCGACACCGCCGCGACGCCCCCGAACACCGCCAGCGCCGCCACGGACCGGAGCCCGACCTCGAGGGCCTCCCGGGTGGCGTCCCCGGTCGTTCCCTCCATGCGAATGGGCAGGTAGACGGCCGAAATGGCGATCCACGACAGCGCGGCGGCCCCCACGCCGAACTGCGCGGCCGCGCTCACGATCGGGAACAGGAACGGGATCCAGGTCAGCACCTCGGTGGAGGGATCGCTGGCGACGAGGATCCCCACCGCGACCAGGTAGTCGGCCAGGAGCAGCGTGACCGGCCCGACCGAACGATGCCGCCACCGTCGGCTCGACCACATGGCCCACGTCGCGACGATGAGCAGGGCGTAGGCGGCAGCCGCCGCCCCCATCCCGATCCGGATGTTGGTGTCGAGCACGAGGGCCGGTTCGCCGGGCTGCCAGTACAGGAGCGCGGCCAGCACCGATAGCAACACGATGCGCAGCGAGTCGAGGGCGCGCTGCACTACGCGCGCTATCGGCCTCTGATCGCGTCGGTGCATGGCGGACTCCTTGGCCGTCTGTGGGTCGATGGGTGATGGGCTGCCCC
>JBFJYB010000130.1:0-7121 GCA_041622835.1 Acidimicrobiales bacterium
AGGAGCCGGCCCAACCGGTGCGCATGAACCTGATCGTCACCGAGGTCCCCTTCGGCGACGGCACCATCGCGGCCCACCTCGACACCGCCGAGCGTGGCGTGTTCCCCGACTTCGGCAACATTGACGACGCCCACGTCACCGTCACCCTCGACTACGACGTCGCCAAGGCGATGGTGGTCGAACAGGACCTCGAGGTCGTCTCCCACGCCTTCATCACCGGGCGCATCCGCGTCGACGGCGACATGACCCGGCTGCTGTTCCTCCAGGATCTCGACCCACCGCCCGACCAGCGGGCCCTGGCCAAGGAGATCAACGAGCGGGTCCTCGCCATCACCGCCTGAGCGGGCGCCGTCGGGTCGCCTCATGTGGCGCGCCCATCGGCCGATAGCTCCCTGAGGACCCCGGGGGTGGCCGATGACCCACGATCAGGCGAGCAAGGCGTTCGAGGAGGCCTTCGAGCGCCTCGTCGCCATCCACAACCCGTCGGGCCACGTCGCCCGCAACGTCCGCCGATGCTGGGTCTGCAAGCACAGACCGGCCCAGGGGCTGCTCGGTCTGTGCGAGCCGTGCGCCAACCAGCGCCTCGGCGGCCTGCTCCGCGTCGCCCAACCGGTCAGCGGCTGAGGCCTGTCCGCCGACGACTCACCTACGGCGCTAGCCGTCGTCGATCTCCCGGGTCACCACGCGGACCCCGGTGCCACGCTCGACGGTCTCCCCGGCGGGGGGATCGGTGGTGAGGACCTCGGTGGTGGGCGATCCGTCGACCGAGTCGACCACCAGCCCGGCCTCCTCGAGTATCTCGGTGGCCTCCAGGACGCCGAGGCCCTCGACGTCGGGGATCACCACCGGCTCGGGACCGTCGGACACCACCAGGGTGACCGTGCTGTCGGCGGGCACCTCGGTGCCGGACTCGGGCGACACCGAGATGACGAGGCCCCTCCTGAGGTCGTCGTCGAAGGCACGGGTCTCGGCCGAGACCAGCCTGGTCTCCTCGAGCAGCCGTCGGGCCCGGCCCACGTTGATCCCGACCAGGCCGTCGGGCACGATGCGGGGAGCGGGGCCGGCCGACACGACCAGGTCGATGGCCTCGCCCCGCGCCACCTGGGGCCGGAGCTCGTCGACCTCGAGCACCACGTCGGCCAACACGACCTCGTCGAAGCGGGTCTCGATGGCGCCGGTGGTCAGGCCCTGCGCCTCCAGCCGGAGCGAGGCGGCGTCGAGCGGCAGGCCGATCAGGTCGATGGGGACGTCCACCAGCGAGTTGCCCAGCGACACCGTCACCTCGAGCTCGGCGCCCTCCTCGAGCTCGACGCCGGCGTCGGGTGACTGGGCGATGATCTCGCCCGCGCCGCTGCCGTCCTGCCGGCCGTCGAGCTGGACGATCTCCCACCCGAAGTCGCCGACCAGGGCGCCCAGCTCGTCGATGTCGGCTCCGACCACGTTCGGTACCACGTGGGTGGGGGTCTCGGCCGCCTGCCACGCGAACCAGCCCCCGGCCGCGGCGCCGGCCAGCAGCGCCAGCGTCACCAGCACCCACGGCCAGCGGCGGCGCTTGATCTCGCCCCGCGCGATCGCCTCGTGGCGTTCGGCCCGCTGGCGCTCGAGCTCGAGGCGCCGTTCGCGGCGCTCGATTCGCCGAGGTCGCGGCCGGGGCTGGTCGGCGGGCGGGGCGACCGTGGCAGCTTCCGGGCCGGGCGCCGAGGGGAGCTCGGTGGCGTCCGACGGCGCCCCGGCGGCCGAAGCGGGCGGGGTGGCGCCGGCCAGGCGCAGCGGATCGGGGCGGGGAAGCGCCTCGGCGGTGGCCATGAACGACACCGCGAGCTGGTCGGCGTCGGGCCGGTCGGCCGGGTCCGGGGCCCCTGCCCGCTCGATGGCGGGCCGCAGGGGACCGAGCTCGTCGCTGACCTCGAGGGGACGGTCGACCCGGGCCATGAGGGTGCCGACCGCGGTGTCGGTGTCGAAGGGCAGCGAGCCGGTGACTGCCTCGGTGAGGACCAGTGCCAGCGAGTAGACGTCGGACCGGGCATCGACCGGCTGGCCCTGGGCCTGCTCGGGCGACGCGTACCGGGCCGTGCCGAGGAAGGCGCCGGTCGGCTCGGTGACCGACGCCTCGGCCAGCGCCCGAGCCAGCCCGAAGTCGGCGATGCGCAGCCGGCCGTCGTCGTCGAAGAGCAGGTTGGCCGGGGTGATGTCGCGGTGCACCAGCCCGCGGCGGTGGGCATGGTCGAGGGCCCGCGTCGCCTCGAGCCCGACCACCAGGGCCTGCGACGGGGTCAGCCGCTGACCCCGGTCGAGCATGGCCCGCAGGCTCCCGCCGGCCAGGTACTCGGTGACCAGGTAGGGCACGTCGTCGTGGCCCCAGTCGTACACCGCCATGATGTGGGGGTGGTTCAGGGCCGCGGCGAGCTGGGCCTCCGATTCGAAGCGACGCAGGAACATCGAGTCCTCGGCCAGGGCGTCGTGCAGCACCTTCACCGCCACCCGCCGGCGCAGCCGGGTGTCGTCGGCGAGGAACACTTGCGACGAGGCCCCGGCTCCGATCGGGGCGACCAGGCGGTACCGACCTCCGAGGACCCGGCCGACCTGCTCGGTCATTCGGGACACGGGCACGCCCAGATCGTACCGAACCGCCGACCGGCGTCGGGTCACACCGGCTGGACGGTCCGCGACGTCGGAGGATCCGGGCGGTACGGGCACAATGGCGCCATGGCGCAACTGGCGCCGAGCGATCGGCTCGTCCGCGGCATCATCGCCCTCGCCTTCGCGGTCGGCATCGGGGTGTTCGTCGTCGCGATCCTCGTGGCCGACGGCGACGACAACGACATCACCGTCACCAACAACGACGCCATCGAGGAGCTGGTGCCGGCCCGCGGCGACGAGGTGCTGGCCCAGACCGAGGTGGCCCTCGACCTGGCCGCCGGCTACCGCGGCGAGTTCCTCACCCACAACGGCCGCGACGTGGTGCAGTTCACCACCTTCAACGACGCCCTCAACCGCGTCGTGCTCAACCTGCCCGACGGCCTCGACCCCGACCAGAACTGCGTCGAGGCCGGCTACTGGAACGTGGCCCGACCCGACGAGGTGTCGGTGATCGGCTGGTGCTTCACGGCTGCTTGAGCACGACGCCGACCTCGTAGCGCGACCGCGACCCGACTACGACGGCAGCCGACCGGTCTCGACCAGCTCGTCGAAGCCGTCCTCGTCGATGATCGGCACCCCGAGCTCCTCGGCCTTGTCGCGCTTGGACCCTCCCCCCTCGCCGGCCAGCAGCGCGGTCGTCTTCTTCGACACGCTTCCGGGCGACTTGCCGCCCCGGGCCTTGACCAGCGCCTGCACCTCGTCGCGGGTGCGGCGGCTGAGCGAGCCCGTGATCACGATGCTCATCCCCTCGAGAGTCTGCGGCACGTCGGCGACCTCGGGTCCCTCGAAGTTCACGCCGGCGGCCCGCAGCTTCTCGACCAGCTCGAGGTTGCGGGGCGAGGCGAAGAACCGGTGCACGCTCTCGGCGATGATCGGCCCCAGGCCGTCGACCCGGCTGAGCTCGTCGGGGGTGGCGGCGACGATGCGGTCGAGGTGCCCGAACGACCGGGCCAACAGCTCGGCGTTGGCGCCGCCGACGTGCGGGATGGAGAGCCCGAAGACGAGCCGATCGAGCGGCCGGCCCCTGGAGGCCTCGATCGCGTCCTGGAGGTTGTCGACCGACAGGTCACCGAAGCCCTCGAAGGAGCGGATCCGGTCGTAGTCGAGGGTGTAGAGATCGCCGACGTCGCCGAGCAGCCCCTCGGTCACGAACAGGTCGATCCGTTGCTCACCGAGGTGCTCGATGTCCATCGCCGACCGACCGCAGAAATGCTCGATGCGGCCCCGGATCTGGCGGGGGCAGTCGTAGTTGACGCAGCGGGTGCGGGCCTCGCCCTCGGGCCGGACCAGCGGCTCGCCGCACACGGGGCACGTGGTGGGGAACTCCCAGCGGCGCGCGCCCCTGGGCCGCTCGGACAGCACCGGACCCAGGACCTCGGGGATGACCTCGCCCGCTCGGCGGACGACGACGGTGTCACCGGGACGGACGTCCTTCTCGCGCACCTGGTCCTCGTTGTGCAACGTCGCGGTGGTGACGGTGACCCCGCCGACGAAGACCGGCTCGAGCCGGGCGAAGGGGGTCGCCGACCCGGACGGGCCGATGGAGACCTCGATGTCGAGCAGCTTGGTGGTCCGCTCCTCGGGCGGGAGCTTGTAGGCGATCGCCCAGCGCGGCGCCTTGCTGGTCGCGCCGAGGGCCCGCTGCACTGCGAGCGAGTCGACCTTGACGACCACGCCGTCGAACTCGTAGTCGAGCTCGTGGCGCCGCGCCTCGAAGCGGGTGACGTAGTCGACCACCTCGTCGACGCCCTCGATCCGCTGGGCATGCTCGTTCACCGGCAGGCCGAGATCCCGCATGAACTCCAGCGTCTCGAAGTGCGACGCGAACGCCGGACCTCCCTCGACCTGGCCGAGCTGGTAGCTCCAGAACGAGAGCCGGCGCCGGGCGGTGGCCGCCGGATCCTTCTGCCGGATCGACCCGGCCGCCGTGTTGCGGGGGTTGACGTAGGCCTGGCCGCCGGCGGCGAGCATGGCCTCGTTGAGCTCGCGGAACGTCGAGAGGCGGAGGTAGACCTCGCCCCGCACCTCGAGCACCGGGGGCGCTCCGTTCAGCTTCGCCGGCACGTCCTCGATGGTCGCCACGTTGTGGGTCACGTCCTCACCGATGCGGCCGTCGCCGCGGGTGGCGGCCTGGACCATCACGCCGTCCTCGAACCGGATCGACACCGCCAGGCCGTCGAACTTCAGCTCGGCGACGTAGGCACCCACGCGACCCTGGTCCTCGAGCCGGCGATCGAGGCGCTCGGCCCACGCGGTGAGCTCCTCGATCGAGAAGGCGTTGTCGAGCGACATCATCGGCACGCCGTGCTCGACCGGGGCGAAGAGCGCCGACGGCGCTCCGCCGACGACTTGGGTGGGCGAATCGGCGACGACCAGCTCGGGGTGGGCTGCCTCGAGCTCGCGCAGCTCGCGCATGAGCGCGTCGTAGTCGGCATCGGGTATCGACGGGGCGTCGAGCTCGTAGTAGCGGCGGTCGTGGTCCCGAATCACCTCACGCAGCTCGGCGGCGCGTCGGGCAGCCTCGGCCTGGTCCGGTTGGCCGGCGTCCGGTTGGCCGGTGTTCGGCTCGGCGTCGTTCAGCTCTGGCACCTGGCGCAGGTTAGTAACCCCCGGCGACGGTCTGAGTAGCCTCGGCCGATGTCCCGCCCGTCCCTCGACCACACCGTGGTGTGGCTGCTGCGGGCGGCGTGGGCGTCGCTTCCGTTCACGGCCGGGCCGACCCTTGCCGACGCGCTCAACGGAGCGGGCGGCTCGTTCCGGGTCGTTGCCTCGATCGGGCTGTGGGTCGTCTGGGGGCTCACCCTGCTCGCGACGCTCGTCCCCCACGCCCTCACCCTGACCGTCCACCGGATCGTCGCACCGGCGGCGGTGGCCGCCATCGTGTGGGCCGTCGTCGAGACCGACGTGTCGGTCCTCGGAGCGGCCGGGCTCACGGTGGCGGTGGCGGCCGCCGCGTTGGCCCAGACGACGTCGGCCGGAGCCCTGTTCGTCGACGGCTCCTCCTACGGCGACGAGCGCCGACTGCCGCTGCGACCCCCGGCCGCGCTGCTGCTCGGTCCCATCCCGCTGGCCTGGGCCGTCACCGTCGCCGGCGCGGCAGTCGGACCCCTCCTGCTCGGCGACCAGCGATGGATCGCCGGCGCCCTCGTGACTGCGGTGGGGCTGCCGGCGGCCGCCGTCGGCGCCCGATCGCTGTACGCCCTCGCTCGCCGCTGGGTCGTGTTCGTGCCGGCCGGGCTGGTGCTGCACGATGCCATGGCGCTGGCCGACCCACAGCTGTTCCGCCGGGGCGACGTCGAGCTGCTCGCCCCGGCCCTCGATGGCTCCGGCGCACGCGACCTCAGCCTGGGTGCCTCCGGTCTGCTGCTCGAGCTGCGGCTGCGGATCGAGACCAAGGTGGCTCTCCGGCCACCACGCCGGTCGCCGCCGGGGCGGGGCGAGCCGGTGGCGGTGCGGGCACTGCTGTTCGCTCCCACCCAGCCGGGTCGGGTGCTGGCCGAGGCGTCCCGCCGCCGGATCGCGGTCGGCTGATCCCGCCGGCCCGATACGGGCCGCCCGGCTCAGATCGCGATGCCGCCGCCCAGAACCAGGTCGCCGTCGTAGAGGACGACGCTCTGGCCCGGGGCCACCCGCCGGCGCGGCTCGTCCCACGTCACGACCGCGTCGGCGATCGACGCGGGTGCGGGCCGACCGTGGGCGCTCACCTGGGCCATGACCGGCCCCTCGACCGGTCCGTCGGCCCACACGATCTCGGACAGCTCGACCCGATCGGTCGCCAGGTCGGCGGCGGCTCCCGCGACCACGGTCGCCGAGTCGACGTCGACCGAGACGGCGTACCGCGCCGGCGTTCCCCCGGCCAGGCCGAGGCCCTTTCGCTGACCGACGGTGACCAGCTCGACCGACGGAACCGAACCGACGACCGCGCCGCTCGGGTCGACCACGCGACCGGGGGTGAGCGCGAGCCGCTCACGGAGGAAGCCGGCCCGGCCCTCGTGGGACGTGATGAAGCACACGTCCTGGCTGTCGGGCTTGGTCGCGGTCCGCAGGTCGAGATCGGTCGCCCGCTCGCGCACCTGGTCCTTGGTGAGATGCCCGACCGGGAACCGCACCCGGGCCAGCTCCGCCTGTCCGAGCATGTAGAGCACGTAGGACTGGTCCTTGGCCTCGTCGGCGCCGCGGCCGACGAGGCGCGTGCCGTCACCGCCCTCGACGACCCTCGCATGATGACCGGTGGCGACCTGGTCGAAGCCCAGCGCGGCGGCGCGTCGGAGCAGGCGGTCGAACTTGAGGTGGCGGTTGCACTCGACGCACGGGTTCGGCGTGTCGCCGCGGGCGTGGGCCGCGACATAGGGCTCGACGACCTCGGCCTCGAACTCGTCGCCGAAGTTGAACACGTGGTGGTCGATGCCGAGCCGGTCGGCGACGCGGCGGGCATCGTCGACGTCGCTCACCGCGCAGCAGCCGGTGTCGCTGGGGCCGCC
>JBFJYB010000131.1:0-7107 GCA_041622835.1 Acidimicrobiales bacterium
GCCTCGCCCCCCTCGACGAGGTGGCGGCGGTGGTCGTCGACCTCGACGTCCTCGCCGGTGGACTGGCCCGGACCCAAGCGCTGATCGAAGAGAGTGGCATCCAGCAGTAGCACCGGCCATGCCGCCGCGCCCCCGGCGCCGCCCGGGCTGACCGCGGTCGCGGCGGTGATCGGGCTGGGCTTCGCCGCCCCGCTCGGCTACGTGGTCTGGCAGAACGTCGACCTCCGCGCCGACTTCCTCGACGTCGTGTGGACCTCGACGACGATCGAGCCGCTGCGCCGGTCGCTGATCCTCGCCACGTCGGTGGCGATCTCGGCCGCGGTCCTCGGCACCGCGCTGGCCTGGCTGCTCGTGCGATCGGACCTCCCGGGTCGCCGGCTGTGGAGGATCCTGGCCCCGCTGCCGCTGGTGTTCCCGTCGTTCGTCGGTGCCACCGCCCTGATCAGCGGCTTCGCCACCGGTGGCCTGCTCGAGCGGGTCGTCCAACCCCTGGGGATCGCCGAGCTACCGGAGCTGGCCGGTTTCCGGGCCGCGTGGTTCGTGCTGACCCTGTTCACCTACCCCTACGTGTACCTGCCGGTGGCGGCCCGGCTCCAGCGGCTGCCGGCGTCGCTCGAGGAGAGCGCCCGCCTGCTCGGGCGCCGGCCCGGCTCGGTCTTCGCGACGGTGGTGCTCCCGCAGACCCGAACCGCCATCTCGGCCGGCACCCTGCTGGTCTTCCTCTACACCGTGAGCGACTTCGGCGCGGTCGAGCTGCTGCGGTACGACACGCTGACCCGTGCGGTGTACGCCAACCGTCTCGTCGACCGGCCGACGTCGATGGCGCTGAGCCTGCTCCTCGGGCTCGTCGCCATCGCGGTCGTGGCCGCCGAGCGGGCCCTGGTCCGGCGCGACCCTCCCCTCCCGGGACGAACCGGCGGCACCGGGATGCAGGTCGCGCTGGGCCGGTGGCGGTGGCCGGCGGCCGCGGCCGTCGTGGCATTCGTCGGGTTCGCCATCGTCGGCCCGGTGTCGTCGCTCGCCTACTGGACGATCCGGGGGGTCGACAGCACCCGCTCGACCGGGTCGTTGGCGGTGAGCCTCGACGGCCTCGGCCGAGCCGTCTCGAACACGGTGCTCCTCAGCCTCGCCACCGCCGCGGTCACCGTTGCGGTCGTCCTGCCCATCGCCTACCTGACGACCCGCTACCGCACCACGGTCGGCGGGGCCGCCAACGGCCTGGTGGTGGGGGGCTTCGCACTGCCCGGCCTGGTCACGGCGCTGGCCCTGGTGTTCTGGGTCCTCAACACGCCAGCGCTGGTCGCGCTGTACCAGACCCTCCCGATCCTGCTGCTCGCCTACGTGATCCACTTCGGTGCCCTCGCGTCGCGCGCCTCGCAGGTCGCGGTGGCCACGGTGCCGCCCCGGCTCGAGGATGCGGCCCGCATGCTCGGCGCCGGCCGGGCCCGCCGGTTCGTGACCGTCGAGGCTCCGATGATGGCACCGGGGCTGATCGCGGCCGGCGGGCTGGTCCTGCTCTCGGCCATGAAGGAGCTGCCCGCGACGCTGCTGCTGGCGCCGATCGGCTTCGACACGCTCGCCACCCGCATCTGGGGGTCGATGGACGCGGTCGCCTACGCCCAGGCGGGGCTCGACTCGATGGTGCTGCTCGCCGTGTCGGCCATCCTCACCTGGCTGTTCGTGATCCGCGCCGCCGACCGTCTGGACTGAGCGGAGCCGGGCCGAGGTGGGAGGATGGGGGCCATGGACCTCCGCGACTGGATCCTGGCCGACCACGAGCTGCTGGGCACCCGGCTCGCCGGCCAGGTTCTCGACCATGTCCCGCCCGAGCGCCAGCGTGAGCTGGTCGACGGGGGCGGCAGCTCGATCACGTTCCTGCTCTGGCACCTCGCCCGCCATCACGACCTGGCGATCAACGGTGTCGTCCGGGGCCTCGACCTCGTGCTCGAGCAGTGGCGGGCCCGGCTGGGCGCCCACTCGCTGGGGCCGTCCGCCGGCTTGGCCGAGGCCGAGGACCGGGGCATCACCGACCAGCTCGACCCCGAGGCGGTGATCGCCTACCAGCAGGCCGTGGCGACCCGCACCGCGTCCTGGCTGTCCGAGGTCGACCTCGCCACCCTGGAGACCGTGCCCGATGCCGGCGCCGCGCTGGCTTCGGCCGGGATCGGCGAGGCGGAGCTGTCGTGGCTGTACGCCATGTGGGAGGCCAAGCCGGTGTCGTTCTTCGTCAGATGGGAGGACGTCGGCCACGGCGTCACCCATGTGGGCGAGATGGTGTCGATCCGCAACCGCATGGGCCTCAGCCCGTTCTGAGCGCCACCGTGGCCGTGCCCTCGAGGACGCGGTCACCGTCGTCGCGGTCGAGCCACACGTCGCACTCGGCCTCCCCGTCGGCCACCGCAGTGACGACGCCCCGGGCGACCAGGCGATCGCCGTCGAGCACCGCCAGCGGGAACCGCACCTGCAGCCGCCTGATGCAGGTCGGGCCGGCCCACGCCATCAGCATGTTGATCACGTACGACAGGTTGAGCGGACCCTGGTTGACCGTGTGGTCGCCGAGACCCCGGGCCGCACCCACCGAGCGATCCCAGTGGATCGGGTTCGGATCGCGCAAGATGGCGGCCATGGTCCGCATCCGGTCGGCGCGCACCTCCGGCATCTCCCACTCGGGTATCGGCGTACCCACCTCGACCTTCACCGGCCGCTCCGGCGGAACAGCCATCGGCAGGTGACGCGGGCCACCGGTGCCCCCGCCGGGTCCGCCATGTCGATCCGGAAGCCGATGGCGTCGTGCACCCGGCCGGTCGACGAGCGGCGACGCTCGGCCTCGATGATCGAGCCCGACAGCGTGTAGTCCACGTCCTCGACGATGGGAGCGAAGTACTCCCAGTCGTAGCCCTCGATGCCGATCGACGAGTCGGACTCGGCCCGTCCGAGCGCGAACAGCTCGGCCAGCGTCACGCCGCAGCCGTTGATCGGCACGTGGAACAGGCAGACCGGGTGGACCAAGCCGTCGGGCAGCGGGTCGGAGCCCGTGCACTCGGTGAGGAGGTGGTTCTCCCAGTGCTCGATGGCGTAGGTGCCACCAGGGAACCGGTGGCCGACCAGCGCCTCGATCTCGGACTCGGGCGGGAGGGTCGGTGTCGGCCCGGGGTCCGGGGTCATGGAGCGGACGCTAGCTCGCTACGGTGCACGCGATGAGCTCCAGCATCGGCCTCGTCGACGCCAGCCGGGCCCTCGACCCGGTCCGGCGGCGGATCGCCGGCTCGGTGCACCGGATCCTCGGAGGCGACGCCGACGGACCGCCGGTGATCGACGTGGCGTCCGACGCCGATCCGGGCCTGTTCGGACCGGGGAGCGCGGCGTGGACCGTTCACGCCGACCTCGCCATGTTGGTCGGCGGGATCCGCGCCCTGCAGCTGCAGACCCTCCACCCTCTGGCCATGGCCGGCGTGGCCGAGTTCTCCGACTACCGCACCGACGCGTTGGGGCGCCTCCGCCGGACCGGCGCCTTCCTCGGCCGGACGGTCTACGGCACCACGGCCGAGGCCCACGCCGCAGTCGCCGAGGTGACCCACATCCACAGCCGAGTGCGGGGCACTGCACCCGACGGCCGGCCGTACTCGGCCCTCGACCCGCACCTGCTCGCGTGGGTGCACCTCACCGAGGTCCAGAGCTTCCTGGTCGCCAACCAACGCTACGGCCGGGTCCACCTCTCGCCGGCCGACGCCGATCGCTACGTCGGGGAGCTGGCCCAGGTCGGGCTGCTGCTGGGGATGACCTCGGCTCCCACCACCCGCGCCGAGCTCGACGCTGCTCTCGACGCGTATCGCCCCGAGCTCCACGTGGGCGCCCACGCCCGGGAGGCCCAGCGCTTCCTGCTCTGGCCGCCACTCCCCCTGCCGGCGCGCGGTCCGTACGCGATCCTGCTCGGCGCGGCGACCGGCCTGCTCCCCCGATGGGCCCGGCGCATGCTCCGCCTGCCGATGGCACCGGGCGCCGGACCGCTGGTCGTGCGACCGACGGCGAGCCTGCTGCTGCGGACGCTCGGCTGGGCGCTCGGCGACCCGGTCAACCGGTCGGCGGCCGAGAAGCGCCTCGCGGCCGCGAGCTAGCGTCCGCCGATGGAGATCGCCGAGTTCCAGGAGCTGATGGAGAAGCTCTACGGGCCCGGCGATCGCGAGCGCGGGGTCCCCGCCACCGTGGCCTGGCTCGCCGAGGAGCTCGGCGAGCTGGCCCAGGCCGTCCGCAAGGGCTCGGCGGCCGATCAGCTCCACGAGCTCGGCGACGTGCTGGCCTGGCTGTCGTCGCTCGCCAACCAGCTCGACCTGTCGCTGGAGGACGCGGCTCAGCGCTACGTCGACGACCCGCCCTGACCCGTGGACTCCCCTGCCGCCGGGCGGGCGGTCACCGCTCCTCGATGGTGACCGAGTTGACGAGCACGACGCGCCCGGGCCCGCCGCCGAGCGGGCTGGTGGGGTCGTCGACGTGGAGGTCGAGGATCTGCGCGAGCACGTCGAGCCCGTCGACGACCCGGCCGAACACGACGTAGGTGCCCTGGCTGTCGAGCAGGGACGTGTCGGGGCCGGCCGAGAAGAAGAACTGGGCGCTGGCGCTGTCGGGAGCGGCGGTACGGGCCATGACCAGGTCGCCCGGTTGGTAGGTGAAGCCGGTCCCCTCGTCGGCGATGGTGTAGCCCGGCCCCGGGTCGCTCGGGCTGTTGGTGCTCGGTGCGCCGCCCTGGATGATGTCGATGCTGGGGTCGGTACGGAACAGCGCGGTGTCGTCGTAGTAGCCGTAGCGGGCCAGCACCGCGAAGTTGTTGGCGGTGTCGGGGGTGTTCTCGGTGTCGAGCTCGACCCGCACCACGCCCTCGCTGGTGTCGAAGACGGCGACGTAGTCGCGACCGGGCTCGAGGCAGGTCGGAGGCGGCCCGGCGAACCGCGTGGTGCGCTCGGCGTCGGGGCCCGGACACTCGGTGTCGCCGGCCGACACCGCCCCGGGTTCCGGTGGGTCGGCCCGGGGCACGGCCGGCGCGGCCTCGGGCAGGTCGGGCAGCTCCGGGAGGTCCTCGGGCGCGACGTCGGTCAGCGCCGTCAGGCTGGGGATCGTGGGCGGCAGCGGGATCTCCGCTCCGTCGGGCACGAAGGCGAGCGTGTAGGAGTCGAGATCCTGCTCGAAGACGACGTCGGCCAGCCCCTCGGTGAACAGCTCCGGCTCACCGTCGAGCGAGTCGATCGGCCAGCGGGCGAGCTGCAGCACGGTCGGCGAGCCGTCGCAGTCGTCGCCCTCCTCGATCCTCGCATCGGCGGCGACCGCGGTGATGGCGTCGTCGGTCAGCTCGATGCCGAGCGCATCGAAGAACAGCCCCACCGTGGCGTTGGCCCCGGTGGCCCGATCGCTAAAGGGGTGGATGTGGATGATCCCGTCGGCGTGGCTGTGGATGCCCTCGGGGTCGTTGGGGTTCTCGAACGGCGCCAGGAACCCGTCGCAGACGTACACGCCGTAGGCCGAGTGCCAGTGGTCGCTCTCGGTCGGCCCGATCGCCGTCGCGTCGGCATCGGACGGGGGATCGCCGACCGGTCCTTCGTCGGTGGCGGCGTCGGTGGCGGGCGGGTCGTCCTCGGCGACGCCGGAGTCCGAATCTCCGCACGCACCCACGACGAGGGCGAGGGTCAGGCCGGCGGCGGCCCAGCGCGACGGCCTCAACGCGACAGCAGTGCTTCGGCGATCTGGATGGCGTTGAGCGCTGCGCCCTTGCGGAGGTTGTCGCCCGACACGAACAGGGCCAGGCCGTGCTCGACAGTGGGGTCGGTGCGGATCCGGCCGACATGGGTCGGGTCGATCCCGGTCACGGCGAGCGGCGTGGGCACGTCGGTCAGCTCGACACCCGGTGCCTCGGCCAGTATCTCGGCGGCGCGCGCCGGCGTGATGGGGCGCTCGAACTCGGCGTTGAGCGAGAGCGAGTGGCCGGTGAACACCGGCACCCGTACGCAGGTGCCGCTGACCGCCAGGTCGGGCAGCTCGAGGATCTTGCGGGTCTCGTCCCGCAGCTTGCGCTCCTCGCCGGTCTCGCCGGAGCCGTCGTCGACCAGGTCGCCGGCCAGCGGGAGGACGTTGAAGGCGATCGGGCCGGCGAACACCTCGGCGGCCGGGTACCCGACCGCCCGGCCGTCGTGGGTGAGCTGGCTGGCCGACTCGCCGACCTTGCGCACCTGCTCGTCGAGCTCGTCGACGCCGGACAACCCGGCCCCGGACACGGCCTGGTAGGTGCTCACGACCAACCGGCGCAGCCCGGCCTCGGTGTCGAGCGGCTTGAGCACCGGCATGGCGACCATGGTGGTGCAGTTCGGGTTGGCGACGATCCCCTTGGGGATCGAGGCGAGCGCGTGCGGGTTGACCTCGCTCACCACGAGCGGGACGTCGGGATCCATCCGCCACGCCGACGAGTTGTCGACGACCACCGCACCGGCCGCTGCGACACGCGGCGCCAGCTCACGCGACGTCGAACCGCCGGCCGAGAACAGCGCGATGTCGACGCCGTGGTAGTCGGCGGTGGCGGCGTCCTCGACCTCGAGCGAGCGGCCCTGCCAGTCGATGCGACGACCGGCCGAACGAGACGAGGCCAGGACCCGGAGCTCGTCGACCGGGAGCTCGCGCTCGGCGAGGAGCCGCAGCATCACGCCACCGACCTGGCCGGTGGCTCCCACGACTGCGACGTTCATGGTCGGCAAGGGTACCGGGGCCCTACCGATCGACGTGCAGCTCGTAGGCGTCGTGGAGCAGCTCGACGGCTTCGGACACCCGGGCCCGATCGATCACGCAGCTGATCCGGATGGCCGAGGTCGAGATCATCTCGATGTTGACGTCGGCCGCGGCCAGCGTCTCGAACATGGTGGCCGCCACACCCGGGTTGGTCTTCATCCCGGCCCCGACGACGCTGACCCGGGCGATGCCCTCGTCGGTGGTCACCCCGGCCGCGCCGATGTCGGGGGCCAGCGCCGTGGTGGTCTCGAGACACATCGCCAGGTCCTCGGCCGGCGCGGTGAACGAGATGTCGGTGACGCCGTGGTCCGACGTGTTCTGCACGATCATGTCGATGTTGAC
>JBFJYB010000132.1:0-7095 GCA_041622835.1 Acidimicrobiales bacterium
GATCCGGGCTGGTCGGGGCCGACCCCGCATCGAGGCCGCTCCGGTCGATACTGGTGGTCGTGCGCTCGCTGACTCGCCCGTCGCTGGTCGCCTCGGCGTGGCTGCTCGCTCTCACCTCGTGCTCGGTCTCGGTCGACGTGGAGATCGCCGATGCGCCGGCCGACGCCGGGGTGGCGGACGCCGGTGCCGCCGACGAGGCGCCCGAGCCGGTCTCCCCCGAACCGCCGACCACCGGGGACGAGACCACCAGCGAGGATCTCGCCGACGATCTCCCGGCCGAGCCGCGCGACGACGCGGCGATCGACGCGATGGCCGGTTCGGACAGCCTCGGCGACAGCCTCTACGCGGGCCTCGGGAACGGGGGCTACGACGTCGAGCTCTACGACCTGGAGCTGGTGTGGGACCCCAGCACGTTCGAGCTGGACGCGACGGCCACGATCGACCTCCGCACGACCGAGGCGCTGACGTCGCTCAACTTCGACTTCGTCGGCCTCGAGATCTCGTCGGTGACCGTCGACGGGAGCGAGGCCGACCATGCGCGTGACGGGCAGGAGCTCACCATCGAGCTCGATCCGGCGGTCGCGGCCGACCGCGCGCTCACGATCGGGATCGACTACGAGGGCTCGCCCGGGCCGGTGGGCGTGCTGACCGCCACCCCGATCGACGGCTGGATCAGCGGCACCGAGTACACCTTCGTCGCCGGCGAGCCCGTGGGGGCGGCCGGGTGGTTCCCGGCGAACGACCACCCCCTCGACAAGGCGCGGTTCCGCATCTCGACCACGGTCCCCGCCGGCCTGGAGGTGTCCTCCAACGGCCTGCTGACGGAGCGGATCGAGGGCGACGGCACGACCACGTGGGTCTACGAGACCCGCGAGCCCCAGGCGACCTACCTCACCACGGTCCTGATCGGCGAGCTCGAGCTGGTCGACGGGGGGACGGTCGGCGACGTCGTCATCCGGCATGCGTTCCCGCCCGAGCTGGCCGACGCCGGTCGCGCCGACAACGCGGTGTTGCCGGAGATGCTCGCCAGCTTCGAGACGCTGTTCGGGCCCTACCCGTTCGAGGCCTACGGCATGGCGGTCGTGCCCGCGAGCCTGGGCGCCGCCCTGGAGACCCAGACCATCTCCACCTTCAGCGGCGACCTGGTCACCGGCGACGGCCGGTTCGAGTGGGTGGTCGCCCACGAGCTGGCCCACCAGTGGTTCGGCAACCACGTCGCCCTCGAGGACTGGAGCGACATCTGGTTGAACGAGGGGTTCGCCACCTACTCGGAGTACCTCTGGCGGGAGGCGGCAGACCCCGACTACGACATCGACGCCGCGCTGAGCGAGCTGAGAACCGACGGCGTCGACCTGCTCACGGTGCCGCCGGGGACCCCGCCGCCCGAGGATCTGTTCAACGTCACCGTCTACTGGCGGGGCGCCCTCACGCTGCACTCCCTCCGCCAGACCGTCGGCGACGACGCCTTCTTCTCGATCCTGCGGGAGTGGGTCGTCCGCTTCGGCGGCGCCAACGCGGGCACCGACGACTTCATCGCGCTGGCCGAGGAGATCGGTGGACAGGATCTCTCCGACCTCTTCGACGCCTGGCTCTACCAGTCGCCGCTCCCCGAGCTACCCGGCTGAGACCTCCGCCGCCCCGCGTTCAGGCGGCCTCGCTCTCGTCGACCACCCGACGGGCCATGGCCGGGTCGTCGGTGATCACCCCGTCGACGCCGATCCGGGCCAGCTCGGCGACCTTGTCGGGGTCGTTCACCGTCCAGACGTTGACCGCCAGGTCGGCGGCGTGGGCCTTCTCGACGAAGTGGCGGTCGACGGCAGCGGCGTAGGGGTTGACGGCCCGGTGACCGTGGAACGTGCTGCGGTCGATCAGCTGGTCGACGCTGAGCACGTCGAACACGACCAGCGCCGTCGGGATCTCGGGATCGAGGGCGCGGATCCTGGTGATCGAGTCGTTGTTGAACGAGGAGATCAGCAGCTCGTCGTAAGGCCGGTAGGCGGTGACGAGCCCGGCCACCGCGACCGACACCATGTGCCGCTCGTCGTAGTCCGGGTCACCGGGATCGTTCTTGATCTCGACGTTGACGCCCATGCCGGTGCACGCCTCGAGGGCCTCGGCCAGGTTCGGGACGTAGTCGGGCAGCTCGGCCTCGGTGACGTCGATCAGCGCCCGGCCGTCGGAGAGGTGGGCATCGTGGTGCACGACGAGCACGTCGTCGGCCGTTCGCCTGACGTCGAGCTCTACCCAGTCGGCTCCGGCTTCGGCCGCGGCCAGGAAGGCGGCGACCGAGTTCTCGCGAGCGGTCGCCGACGCCCCCCGGTGGGCGAACACTTCCGTCATCGACGACTCCCTCCCCGACTGCCGCGGCGGGACCGCAGCCGCGACCCCGGGCCCCCCTCGGGCGTGGTTCCTGTCATCACCCCTTGCCCAAGTGGAGCGTGTTCAGTATGTTCTACCCGTTCAAGCCGTCCGCGTGCCCCCTCGGTTGACGCAGCGGCATGTGAACGCACTCACGTTCAACCGCCGCACGTGACTACCGGGAGGTTTCGTGGCGCTTACAGTCCCCCAGCTCGCGGTGTCCGAGGATTGGCGGCTCGACGCTGCGTGTCGGGACACCGATCCCGATCTGTTCTTCCCCGTCGGGACCACCGGCGCCGCCATCGACCAGATCGCGGCGGCGCGAGCTGTGTGCATGCAGTGCCTGGCTCGGGTCGAGTGTCTCGAGTTCGCGCTCGAGACCAACCAGGACTCCGGTGTGTGGGGTGGGACCTCCGAGGAGGAGCGTCGCGCCATCCGGCGCCGCCGCGCCCGCGAGCGGCGCGCCGCCAGCTGAGCGCCACCGATCGCGAGCTACCGGGCCGGGACCTCGACAAGCGGGACGCGTAGCTCCACCCGCGTCCCCGGCCGCGTGGCGTCGCCGCCGGCGGCGCCGATCTCGATGACGCCGTCGAGCTCGCGCCGAACCAGGTTACGGACGATCGTCAGGCCGAGACCGTCACCCAGCTCGGCCTGGTCCAGGTCCGCGACACCGACGCCGTTGTCGGTCACGGTGACGGTGAGGTTTGCCCCGTCGTTCTCGAAGGCGATGACGACGCGGCCGTCGCCGACCTCGGTCTCGACCGGGAAGGCGTGATCGACGACGTTCTGGAGGATCTCGGCCAGCACCACGGCCATGTGGGTGGCCTGGGCCGAGCCGAGCACGCCGGCGTCGCCCTCCACAACGAACTCGACCGGGCGCTCGGTGGAGAACAGGCCCTCCTCGATCATGCGGAGCAGGGGCCGCAAGATCTCGCCGAAGGGGGCCTCGTCGCCCACCTCCTGGCTCAGGATCTCGTGGACGACCGCGATCGAACGGATGCGCCTGGCCGACTCCTCGATGGCCGCCTTGGCCTCGGGCGCCGCGACCCGACGGCCCTGGAGGCTCAGCAGCGACGACACGGTCTGGAGGTTGTTCTTCACGCGGTGGTGGATCTCGGCGATGGTCGCGTCCTTCGACACCAGCAGCCGGTCCCGCCGGCGGATCTCGGAGACGTCGCGTACCAGCACCAGGCCGCCGGTGACCTCGCCGTCCTCGATGAGCGGCAGGCAGTGGAACGTCACGGTCACGTCCGAGGACGCCTCGAGGTCCTCGACGCGCGGTAGGCCGGTGTCGATGGCGCCGAGGATGCCCTCCGAGCCGAAGCCGAGCTCGCCCAGCCGCTGACCGGCCGAGCTGTTCGGACGCCCGAGGCGGGCGAAGGCCGAGACGACGTTGGGCGACAGGAACTCGATCTTCCCCTTCGCGTCGACCACCATCACACCGTCGCCGATGCGCAGCTGCTCCTCCCGCTCGTCGTCGTCGACCGGGAACGGGTAGGCACCCTGGGCGATCATGCGGTCGATGCGACGGCACACGGTGAAATAGCGGAGCTCGAGGTCGCCGGGGTGACGCTGGAAGTCGGGCGAGAACTGGCGGGACAGCACGCCGACCACGGCCTGGTCGCACCGCACCGGCACGTCCAGCACCCGGATCCGGTCGGCCACCGGCCGGAACAGCAGCCCGCCGTCGACGATCTCGCCGCTGCGGAACGCCGACGTGAGCAGCGGCCTGGTCTGCGAGTCGACCAGCTCGCCCACCCGGTCCTCCTGGTAGAGGGTCGGTCCGGTGCTGGGGCGGATCTGGCTGAGGATCACGAACTGGTCGGGGTCGTCGCGCACCTGGGCGAACAGGAGCACGTCGGCGAAGGAGATGTCGGCCAGCAGACTCCAGTTGCGGGTCAGGCGCTGGAGGTGGCGCACCTGGGGCGGCGTGAGGTCGGTGTGGGACCGGGCGAGCTCGGCGAGCGTGGCCACGGGCTCACCCTACGAGTTCCCGGTGGGGCTACGGGACCGCGTCTGCGCCGCTGCCCGGGCCCCAGAGCCGCTCGCCGACCCGGGTGAGCGACGCGAGGTCGTGCACGTCGGTCTCGAGGAACGGGACCGCCACCACCACCTCGGGCGAAGCAACCAGCTCGTCTCGCACCTCCGCCTCGCGGGTGGCCGGGACGCGGTAGTCGAGAAAGCTGCTGCCGATCTCGTTCAGCACCGCGGCGACCGCCTCGCGCTCGCCCAGGTCGGCCGGCAGCCGTGCGGCGAGGTCGTCGCCGTCGCGCACCATCTGGCGGGCGACCTTCTCGGCGCCGCGGTCGCGCAGGTAGTCGGGAAGGACCCGGTTGAACACCAGGCCACCCGGGTGCAGCTGGCGCCGGTCGAGCTGCTCGAGCAGGTACCCGGCCTCGAGCACCGGTCCGGGCTCGAGGGTGCTGACCACCATGAAGGTCGTTCGCCGGTCCTCGATGGTCCGCTGGACGGCCCGGGCCCGCTCGACGAACCCGGTGTGCATCGTCTGGAAGAGCACGAAGAAGTCGGCGATGTCGTGCAGGAACCTCGCACCGAGCACCCGATCGGCGACGGTGTAGAAGGGCCGCGACGCCGCGGTCATCAGCTTCGACCGGTACGGCACGGTGAGCCATCGCAGCAGGCGGCTGCTGAAGAAGTCGCCCATGCGCCTCGGTGCCTCGAGGAAGTCGATGGCGTGCCTCGACGGCGGGGTGTCGACGATGATCAGGTCGTAGCGTCCCGATGCGTGGATCTCGTGCAGCCGCTCCATGGCGATGTAGTCGTGGCTCTGCACGAACTTGCCGGTGATGTTCTCGTAGAGCTGGTTCGACAAGATGGCGTCGCGGACCTCGACGTCGGGGGCGTGCTCGCGAACCAGGTCGTCCCACGACGCCTTCATGTCGAGCATCGCCACCCAGAGCTCGCCCCCGCGCGGGAGCCCGGCCGCGGCGAAGGCCTCGTCGGGCACCCGGGACTCGACGTTGCCGATGGCGCCGATGCCCATCGACGTCGCCAGCCTCCGGGCCGGGTCGATGGTCAGCACCAGCACCCTCCCACCGAGCCGGGTGGCCGCCATCAGGCCGGCTGCTGCGGCCACGGTGGTCTTGCCGACCCCGCCGGGACCGCACACGACCGCGATCTCCTTGGCGGCGAGGAGCCGTTCGAGTCCGGCCGTGTCGGTGTCGGCCGGCATCAGTACCCCAGCTCGTCGGCGAGCGCGTCAGCGAGCTGGCGGGTCGAGCGGATGCCGTGGGCCCGGGCGAACAGGTACGGCAGGTTGAGCAGCGGCACGCCGGGCGGCAGTCCGTCCCGCAGCCGGGTGATGTGGCCGGCCCGGGTTCGCCGCAGGGTCACGGCCAGGTCGGCCGCCGCGACCACCGAGGACGCCGGCGCGCCGAGCACGTCGACCACCTCCGGCTCGTCGACCCGGGCCTGGAGCGTGCGGAAGACCTCCTCCTCGCGGCGGCCGAACAGCTCGGGGAGCACGCGGTTGACGATGACCGCGGCCAGGTCGACGTCGGTCTCGTCGTGCAGCCGCTGGGCCAGCTCGAGCGACTCCACCACCGGCATCTCCTCGGGCAGGGCGACGATGACGGTGCCGGTGACGGTGTGGTCGGTCAAGATGTCGAGCATCCAGTCGGTCTGGGCCCGGACCATGCCCACCTTCACCAGCTCGCGGATGGCGGCGGGGGCCGAGAGCTGGCCCACGACCTGACCGGTCGCCGAGGCGTCGACCACGACCAGGTCGTAGTTGCGCTCGCGGACCTCGTAGGCGAGCTTGCCGACGGTGAGGATCTCCTTCACGCCGGGGGCGGCGGTGGCGACGAAGTCGAACGTGCGGGCGAGCGGTCCGATGCGGGCCAGCAGCGGGACCCTGACGTTGAGACGGAGGTACTCGCGCAGCGAGGCCTCGGTGTCCATGACCATGGCGTAGAGGCGGCGCTGGACCTCGGTGGGCTCGAACCCGACCTCGCCGACCTCGTAGGCCGCGGCCAGGTCGCCCTTGGCGTCGACCTCGCACACCAGCGTGCGCAGACCCTGCCGGGCCGCCAGGAGCCCGATGGCGGCCGACACGCTGGTCTTGCCCACGCCACCCTTGCCGGTGACGAACAGGAGTCGGCGGTCCAGCAGCACCTCAGCAGTGTGCCCGCCCCATGCGACACCCGCCGAACCGGACACTCAGCCGGTGGTGAGCCCGTGGTCGCGGGCGAGCCGCGTCGCGACGGCCCGTGCCTCCTCGGCGGCCGGCGGCGGGACCCGCACGTGGACGACCTCGACGTACCGCCTCCCGGCGCCACGGGTTCCGCCGAGCACCCGCCGTACGAGCGAGAGCACGAGGTCCACCGGGCTGCGGCTCTGCGAGGGATCGAAGGTCAACTCAAGCAACGACCATCCCGAGCGGGCGAGCCGACCGTCCAGGGCGTCGAGGTCGGCCACCATCGGCGCACCCTCTCGCATCTCCTCGCGAATCTCCTTGCGGCGACCCGACACCCGGTCGGGCTCGATCACGTCGACTGCGACCACGTCGTCGAAGGTGACCAGGCCGTGGTCTTCGTCGTAGAGGCCGGTTCGGGAGATCCAGCAGCTCGGGTAGGGCGACAGGGCCAGTCGGCGCCGCCGGTCGGCGCGCCGCTCCCGCTGGATGTTCCACTGCCGGCCGACGACCAGGCCGGCGAACAGAAGCCAGAACCCGCCGAGCGGGAACGCCGCCTCCGGCACTCCGCTGACCGCCGCCCA
>JBFJYB010000133.1:0-7083 GCA_041622835.1 Acidimicrobiales bacterium
CGAACATGACCCGTCGAGGCTACCGGCGGGGCTCGCCGCCGGCTCAGGTACCGGCCTGCTAGGCCGTCGTGGAGTCGCGGTCGCGCCGGCTCGGGTACCGGCCTGCTAGGCCGCCGTGGAGTCGCGGTCGCGCCGGCTCAGGTACCGGCCTGCTAGGCCGTCGTGGAGTCGCGGTCGCGCTGGCTCAGGTACCGGAAGGTCAGCCCGCTGGCGATGGCTCCGACCACCAGCGCGGCCAGCAGCTTGGGCCGCCGTATCAGGCCCTGGACGATCCGGACGGGCAGCAGGAGGATCCACGTCGGGAGGCTCAGCAGCCGCTGGAGCGGGGTCGGCTTCAGATCGTCGACCAGCACAACCTCGAGCGGGTCGAAGCGGACCAGGTCGGCGTCGGTCAGCGGCCCGGGCAACTCGTCGAGCGTCATGAGAAGAGGGCCTCCACGAACTGGTCCGGGTCGAATTCCACGAGATCGGCGATCCCCTCGCCGAGGCCGACCAGTTTGACAGGTATCCCGAGCTCGGACTGGACGGCGATGACGATGCCGCCCTTGGCCGACCCGTCGAGCTTGGTGAGGACCACCCCGCTGACCTCGACCGCTTCGGTGAACTGGCGGGCCTGCACGAGCCCGTTCTGGCCGGTGGTCGCGTCGAGGACGAGCAAGACCTCGGTGACCGTGCCGGCCCCCTTGTCGGACACGCGTCGCACCTTGCGCAGCTCCTCCATGAGGTTGCTCTTGGTGTGGAGCCGGCCGGCGGTGTCGGCCAGCACCAGGTCGTAGCCGCGGGCGGCGGCGTGCTCGATGGCGTCGAAGATCACCGAGCTCGGGTCGGCGCCGTCGGCGCCCCGGACGATCTCGGCGTCGGAGCGCTCGGCCCACGTCTCCAGCTGCTCGCCGGCCGCGGCCCGGAACGTGTCGCCGGCGGCCAGGGTCACCCGGTAGCCGTCGTCGACCTGGCGCCGAGCAAGCTTGCCGATCGTGGTCGTCTTGCCGACGCCGTTCACGCCCACGAAGAGCCAGACGGAGGGGGGCTCGCCGAGGTGCAGGCTGCGATCCATGTCGCCGATCTCGTTCTTGAGCTCGCCCTTCAGCAGCTCGAGGATGGCGGCCGGGTCGGTCTCGTCGGCCTCCTCGGCCCGGGTCCGCACCGTGGCCAGCAGCGAGGTGGCGGTCTCGATCCCCACGTCGGCTACGACCAGTGCCTCCTCGAGCTCGTCCCAGGTCTGCGGGTCGACGCCGCGGGAGAGGACCGACCCGATGTAGCCGGCCATGGCGCCGCGGGCCTTCCCGAGCCGCTCGCGGAAGGTCGGCCGGACGGCGGGCTCGACCGGAGCCTCGACCACCGCCTCGGGCGCGGGGGCCTCCATGACCGGCGAGTCCGGGGGCGACGGCGGCGCCGGCGGAGCACCCCGGCGCCGGCTGACCACCAACCCGGCGCCGACCAGCACCAGCACGGCCAGCGCGATGAGAACGACGATCAGGACTTCCATGACGGGCGCAGCCTATCGGCGGGCCGCTCCCCCACTGGCTCGACGTGCGCCCCGACGACCGACGCTGGTCACGGGGCGCCCTCCCGGGAGGTCAGCGCCGACCGTGACCGATGACCCGGTGCTCGAAGCCGTGGGCGTCGAGCTGGGCGCGGTCGAGCACGCCCCGGGTGTCGACGACCCGGGCGTGACGCATCGTGGCCCGCAGCCTGGCGAGGTCGAGGCTGCGGAACTCGTCCCACTCGGTGGCGACGACCAGCACGTCGGCACCGTCGGAGGCCCGGTAGGGGTCGTCGAGCAGCGTGACCCCGTCGGCGTCGATCGTGGCGACCGGGTCGTAGGCCCGGATCTTGGCCCCGGCCTGGGCGAGCCGTCGGATCAGCTCGACCGCCGGTGAGTAGCGGGTGTCGTCGGTCCCCGCCTTGAAGGCCAGCCCGAGGACCGTGACCGTGCTGTCGACGATCGAGCCGCCCAGCAGGTCGAGCACCTTGGAGACCGTCCGCTCGAGCTGATCGGCGTTGACGTCGGCCGCCGCCTGGAGCAGGTCGAAGTCGTAACCGGCCTCGTGCGCCATCCGCACCAACGCCTGGATGTCCTTCGGCAGGCACGAGCCTCCCCATCCCGGACCCGGCCGCAGGTACGACCGGCCGATGCGGTCGTCGAAGCCCATCCCCTCGACGACGGCGTCGATGTCGGCACCGAGGGCCTCGCAGACCGCCGCGATGGCGTTCACGTAGGAGAGCTTGACGGCGAGGAACGCGTTGCTCGCGTACTTGATCGTCTCCGACGACGCCGGGTCGGTGACGAGGACCGGCGCGTCGACAGCCTGGTAGAGCTCGGCGACGCGCGCTCCCGCGGCCTCGTCGTCGCAGCCGATCACGACACGGGACGGGTTGAGGAAGTCGTGGACCGCCGAGCCCTCGCGTAGGAACTCGGGGTTGGAAACGACCGCGACGTCGTCGCGGCCGATCAGCTCGGCGACGATCAGGGTCGATCCGACCGGCACCGTCGACTTGGTGACGACGACCGCGCCGGGGTCGAGGTAAGGGGCGATCTGGGTCGCGGCGGACCGCAGCGCGGTCAGGTCGGCGGCGCCGTCGGCGCCCTGGGGAGTGGGGAGGCACAGCAGCACGAGCTCGGCGCCCGGAACCGCGGTGTCGGCGCCGAGGACGAACTCGAGCCGCTCGGTGGCCAGCCCCTGGGCGACGAGGTCGGCGAGCCCGTCCTCGTGAATCGGCAGCTCCACCCGGCGGAGCTGCTCGATGCGGGCCACGTCGATGTCGGCGCAGACCACGTCGTGGCCCAGGTGGCTGAGGCAGGCGGCCGACGTCAGCCCGACGTAGCCAGCTCCGATAACCGCCACTCGAGCCATGCGAAGCCTCTCCCGCGCCGATCCGCTCGCGACCTGCGGCGGTGGCGCGGGTCGATCCTAGGAGGCGCCGGCCGAGCTCCCGCGGAACTCCGCCGGTTCGCTGGACGATCAGCCGGTGAAGGCTCCGAGCGTGACGTCGATCGAGAGGATCTGGCCGTCACGCAGGACATCCAGGCTCAGGACCTCCCCCGGCGAGCGCAGGCGCACGCGGGCTGCGAGGTCGGACATGCCGCTCACGGGCTCGTCGGCCGCTCCCACCACCAGGTCGCCGACCTCGAGGCCGGCCAGGTCGGCCGGATCGCCCTCGATCACGCTCACGATCAGCGCGCCCGGCTCGCCGATGGTGGCATCCTGGCCGGTCACGCCCAGGTAGCCCGACTCGAGCGGCTCGCCGGCCACGATCCGGTCGGCGATCAGCTTGGCAGTGTCGCTCGGTATGGCGAACCCCACGCCGACGTTGCCGGCCGTTCCGTCGGTCTGGATGGCGGTGTTCATCCCGATCACCCGGCCCTCGATGTCGGCCAGGGCACCGCCGGAGTTCCCCGGGTTGATCGGTGCGTCGGTCTGGATCATCTCGACGACCGACTGGACTCCGAGGACCTCGTTGTTGAGCACGCGGCCGAGGGCGCTCACGACGCCGGCGGTGACGGTCTGCTCCAGGCCGAACGGGCTGCCGATCGCCACGGCGAGCTGACCGACCCTGATCGACTCCATCGGTGCCAGCACGGCCACGCCGAAGTCCTCGTCGGTGGGTATCTGCACGACGGCCACGTCGTTGCTCGGGTCGGAGCCGACGACCTCGCCCTCGACCCGGATCCCGCTGGCGAGCCGAACGAGCACGTCCTGGGCCTCGCCGACGACGTGGGCGTTGGTGAGGACGAGGCCGGCCTCGTCGTACACGATGCCCGAGCCCTGGCCGACACCGGTCTCGATCAGGACGACGGCCGGCGCCACAGCGGGGGCCACGTCGGCGACCGGCTCGAGCGAGTCGCCCTGGAGCGGGCCGGGCACGTCGACGAGCGGCACCGGCTCCTCGGGAGCGGGGTCCTCCGGGGCGGGCAGGGCGACCTCGCCCGGTTCCTCGTCGAGGACGGGCGAGGTGGACGCGGGCGACGCAGCCTCGTCGGCGCGGTCGTCGCCCCGGACCATCCAGCCGAGCGCGAACGCAGCCACCAGGAGCGACACGAGCGCAACGGTCCAGGGAAGCCACCGCGGCCGTCGAGCCGGAGGAGGGGGAGGCGGCTCGGCGGCGGGGGGACCGGCCGACCACCACGGGTCGGTGAACGCCGGTGGGTGTTGGCGCGCCGGGGCGGCAGGCGGCGGGGGAACCGGAGGAAGGAACTGTGGCCGCTCGTCGCGGTCGCCAGTCCAGTTGCTCATGATCGGGCCTCGTTCGGCAGGGGGGATGCGGTGGACGCGGCTTCGAAGGTACCCACGCATCGGTAAAGAACCCGTAAGGACCCCGAAAGCATCCCGCCAGAGCGGAATATCGCCGTGCGGACCGCCCGTGAGCGGGACATCGACCCGGCTGCGGTCATCTACTCGAGCCGCAGGGGCAGGGTCGGGTCCTCGGCCCGCACCTTCGGGAACCACATGGTGAAGGTGGCGCCCTGGCCCGGCGCGCTCGAGAGGCGCACCTCGCCGCCGTGGCTCTCGGCGATCTGTCGCACGATCGCCAGGCCCAGCCCGCTGCGGCCCTCCCGTCTGGCCTCGGCCTCGTCTCCCCGCCAGAACCGTTGGAAGACCCGTTCCTGCAGCTCGGGCGGCACGCCGGGCCCCTGGTCGGACACGCTGAGCGAGATCCAGTGGTCGTGCTGGCCGGCGCTGACGTGCACCTCCGAGCCCGGCGGCGCGGCCCGGATGGCGTTGGCCACCAGGTTGGCGGCGGCCCGCTCGAGGGCCCGGGGGTCGCCCACGACCCACAGCCCGGGCACCGCCGAGTGGGTGAGCTGCACCCCGGCCGCGTCGGCGATGGCCTCGAACTCCTGGGCGACCGCCTCGACCACCGACGCCACGTCGGCCGGGTCGCGGGGCATGGGCAGGTTCTCCTGGCGGGCCCAGGTCAGCAGATCGTCGACGAGGCGCGACATCCGCTCGGCCGACCGACCGACGATCTCGCCGGTGTGGCGCAGGTCGTCGACCGAGCTGTCGGGGTCGCTCAGCGCCACGTCGAGGTTGGTGCGCATGACCGCCAGCGGGTTGCGCAGCTCGTGCGACGCCTCGTGGATGAACCGCCGCTGGCCCTCGAAGGCGGTGTGGAGCCGATCGAGCATGCCGTCGAAGGTGTCGGCCAGCTCGTGGAGCTCGTCGTCGGGGCCCCGGAGGGCGATCCGGCGCGACAGGTCGGTGGCCTGGATCTCGCGCGCCACCTCGGTGATCCGCCCGATGGGCCGCAGGACGCGCCCGGCGATCACCCAGCCCACCAACAGGCTCGCCACGAACAGGAGACCGAGGGCGAGGAACGAGTAGGTTCGCAGGTTCTCGAGTGTCCGCTCGTTCACCAGCGCCTCGACCTGGGTCAGCTCGCTGCGGATCACACTCTCCTCGATGACCAGACCGCCGGTCGGCGACGGGAACAGCCGGGCGACCGTGTAGGTCTGCGAGACCGGCTCGTCGTCGAGACTGCGGGCCAGGCCGGTGTAGATCCCGGCCACCACCGCGGCAGCCAGCCCGAACAGGACGAACGAGTAGAGCGCGGTGAGCCGGAAGCGGATCGACCCCATCCACCCGGGTAGCCGGGCCGCGATCCTCCGTCCCAGGCCGCTGCGGTCGCTCACGGGGGGACCTCGTCGACGAGGCGGTAGCCGCTCCCGATGATCGTCTGGATCGGCGACTCGCCGCCGTCGCCGACCAGCTTGCGTCGCAGCGTCCCGACCGTGACCCGCACGGTGTTGGTGAACGGGTCGGCGTGGGCGTCCCACACGTGCTCGAGCAGCTCCTCCTGGGAGATCACCCGACCGGCGTTGACCATGAAGTACCGCAGGAGGGCGAACTCCTTGCTGGTCAGGTCGAGGTCCCGGCCGGCCCGGCGGGCCTCGTGGCGGGCGGTGTCGAGCTCGAGGTCGCCAACCTGAAGGACCGCTCCCGACGTACCAGCGTCCCGCCTCAGCAGGCTCCGTACCCGGGCACTGAGCTCGGCGTAGGCGAACGGCTTCACGAGGTAGTCGTCGGCCCCGGTGTCGAGCCCCGCCACTCGATCCTCGAGGCTGTCGCGTGCGGTCAGCATGATCACCCGGGGGGCCGGCTCGTGGACCGTGTCGGCCCGGAGGCGCCGGCACACCTCGACCCCGTCCACGTCGGGCATGGTGAGGTCCAGGCAGATGAGGTCGTAGGGGACCAGCTCGGCCATCTCGATGGCGTCCGCTCCGCCGTAGGCGACGTCGACCGCGTAGCCCTCCCGTCGCAGGCCCCGGGCGATGGCATCGGCCAGGTCCTGTTCGTCGTCGACCACGAGCAGCCGCACACCAGAAACGTACCGGGCCCGGACTTCCGGCCAGCGCACAGCGGCGAGGCCTGCGGCCGGGTCGTGTGGACCACTGCCCGTAGGATGGAGACGTCGGCGCTTTACATTGGCCTTCACCGGCTCGTGCTGCACTGATGCCACCTCACCACCAGACCGCACCGGGCCGAAGGCCTTCGTAAAGCGGCCCGCGTGGCCGGAGCGGGTGCCCTCGACCCGGCCCAGGAGACCGACCACCATGGAACCTGACTCGCTGACCCCCCCGACGCCGCTGGCTGCGCCGACCGCCGCCGGTACCGGTCCCGCCTCGCCGGTCGAGTCGGCGATGTTCGAGATGAAGCGGGTGATCGTGGGCCAGGACCGGATGCTCGAGCGGATGCTCGTGTGCCTGCTCAGCCGGGGCCACTGCCTGCTGGAGGGCGTGCCGGGGCTGGCCAAGACCCTGGCGGTCGAGACGCTGGCCAAGGTCAGCGGCGGCACCTACAGCCGCCTCCAGTTCACGCCCGACCTGCTGCCGGCCGACATCGTGGGCACGCGGATCTGGCGGGCGTCGACCGAGACCTTCGACATCGAGTTCGGCCCGGTGCTGGCCAACTTCGTGCTGGCCGACGAGATCAACCGGGCGCCGGCCAAGGTCCAGTCGGCGCTGCTCGAGGTCATGGCCGAGCATCAGGTGTCGATCGCCGGGGAGACCCACGCCACGCCCGAGCCGTTCCTCGTGCTCGCCACCCAGAACCCCATCGAGCACGAAGGCACCTATCCCCTGCC
>JBFJYB010000134.1:0-7061 GCA_041622835.1 Acidimicrobiales bacterium
AGCAGCCGCCCCCGGTGCAAGCAGGCGTTCCAGTAGGCGCGGATCTCGTCGGGGGCCGACCGGACGAGCACGATGGACCGCTCCGCGATGTCGTACCTGACGGTGTCGCCGACGTCGGGGAGGTCCTCCTCGCGGCAGGCCATCTGCCAGACCCGTTTCCAGATCTTCTCGACCTCGAGGTCGTGGAACTCGCGGCTCGTGTAGCGCTCGACGGCGATGTCGGTGGTCCCGAAGTCGCCCGGCGACTCGAGCCGCAGGATCGGGTTGACCTCGTGGGTGTCGGTGTCCAGCAGCTGCTGGTAGGTGATGCCCGGCGAACGGGTCTGGGCGACGGCCATGGGGTGCTCCTGGTGCTAGTGCTCGGCCACGTTGCGGTAGCGGTGGCTCATCGGGCTGGTCACGACCCAGCCACAGACATGGGGGTCGGCGAAGCGCAGCTCGCCGTCGACGTGGCCGCCGCCCTTGGTGAAACGCCCCCACTGGCCGGCTTCGTTGGTGACCCGCACGAGCGTCGGGTCGTCGTCGTCGACCTCGTAGATCTCCCCGGTCTGGGGGTGCCTGAGCCCCTTCACCTGCGTCCTCTCATCTGGCCGCGCGACCCCCTCGCTTCTGGTTGCGGCGGCTCCCCCGGAATTAATTGACCGAACGATAGGTCAGGTGGAGTCGAACGAGCCACCCCGGCCGTGGCCCGACGCGAACCGCGCCGCGCCCTCGGCGGTCTCGCCCGAACGGATCGTCCGCATGCCCAGCTCCAGCTCGTTGCGCAGCGCTCCCTCCAGGTCGAGCGACCACTGCTGGTACGACGACCGCCGGTCCCGCCGCAGGCACCCCTGCGGGAATGCGGTGAGCTGGTGGGCCAGATCGACGGCGGCATCGAGGGCTTCGCCCGGGCCGACCACCCGGTTGGCCAGGCCCATCCGGCTCGCCTCGTCGCCCGACACCCCTCGGCCGGTGAGGATCAGGTCGAGCGCATGCGAGTGCCCGATCAGCCGGGACAGCCTGACCGTGCCCCCGTCGACCAGCGGCACGCCGAAGCGGCGGCAGTAGACGCCGAAGACGGCATCGGACGCGGCAACCCGGAGGTCGCACCACAGCGCCAGCTCGAGACCGCCGGCCACAGCATGGCCCTCGACCGCGGCGATCACCGGCTTGTCGAGCAGCAGCCGGGTCGGCCCCATCGGTCCTTGCGAACCCAACAGCGCACCGGGCGGCGGCTCGCTGACCGGGTTGCCGCCGCCGGCGGCGATCGCCTTCAGGTCGGCGCCGGCACAGAACGTGCCGCCGGCGCCGGTCAGCACCGCCACGTCCGCGTCGTCGTCGGCGTCGAAGGCGACGAACGCGTCGTACAGGGCCTCGGCGGTGGCGCCGTCGACCGCGTTGCGAACCTCCGGGCGATCGATGGTCACGACGGTCACCCGGTCGTCGTGATCGAGCGCAACGCTGCCGGACATGGTCAACCCTTAGCACGCGGTAGCCTCGGCGTCGCACCTCGCGGAGTCGACCAAGGGATCCCACATGCGTTCCATCTCAGCGCTCGCGCTCGCCGGCGCGCTCGTCGCGTCCGCCTGCAGCGGAGGAGGGGCCGACGAGAACGACGCCGCGCTGATCGAAGCCGGCTCCAACGTCGTGATCGACGACTCGCAGCTCGAAGATCCCGAACCGGTGACCACCGGCACCGACACCGCCGAGCCCGCCGACGACGCCTCCGGTGCCGAGGCCGAGCCAGCCGAGCCGGACGAGACCGAGCCGGCCGAGGACGAGCCCATCCCCATCGAGGAGGAGCAGCAGCCCGCCGGTCTGGTCCTGGTCGACTCGATCACCATCTTCAACGACTGCCTCGACCGCGAGGGCTACGAGTTCATCGGCGTCCCCGATCCCGAGAACCCCGACAGCCCGACCAACGAGCCCAACTACCTGGAGGCGCTGGGCATCTGCGCGACCGAGTCCGACATCCTCCAGGCGCTCGACGACTTCCAGAACGAGAGCGAGAACCTCACGCCCACCGAGATCGAGCAGCGCAACATCATCGCCGAACCGTTCCGCCAGTGCCTGCTCGGACTGGGCTGGGACTTTCCCGAGTACGTCCCCGACGCCAACGGGCTGCTCGTCCCCGACGGTACGCCAGGTCCGCCTGGCGGCAACCTCGACATCGGTGACGACGTCAACGAGTGCCTCCAGCAAGCCCAGGCCGAGACCCAGACCGAGCTCGACGCCCTCGACGCGGCCGACGAAGACGGTGGCTGAGCCGACCAGCGGACCCTGAACCCGTGTCCCGGAAGCGCCTCACGATCGTCGCCCTGGTGCTGATCGCCGGCGCAGTCGGGGCGTTCTTCGCGTTCCGCGACGACAGCGGGGAGACCAGCGGCAGCGACGATCAGGCGGTGGTGGTCGTCGCTCGACCCGAGCGGCGCACGCTGCGCGACCAGGTGACGGTGCGGGGCGAGATCCGCCGGGACGAGCTGCAGCGCATCACCTCGCCGATCGACGGCCAGGTCAGCGCGGTCGCGGTCGACGACGGCGACACCGTCGAGCCCGGCGACACGATCATCGCCCTGGACGGGCGGGCCGCCGTCGCCGTGAACGGCTCGTTCTCGTTCTTCCGGCCGCTCGACGTCGGCTCCGACGGGCCCGACGTGCTCCAGCTCGAGGAGATCCTCTCCGCCGACGGCTACGAGGTCGGGACCGTCGACAGCCTGTTCACCGAGGAGACCCGCGCCGGCCTGGCGAGGTGGCAGATCGACCGCGGCTACGGCGGCGCCACGCCCGAGCCCGACGAGGTGATCACCGCCACCCTCGCCCAGGGCACCGGGTACTCGATCGGTGCGCGGAGCAGCGTGAGCGTCACGGTCGGCCCCTCGGTGCCGGCTCTGTCGGGCGGGCCGAGGGGGCGGTCGGTCGGCCCGAGCCCGTCCCCCGAGCCGCGACCGAAGATCAGCGTGCGGGCGACCACACCGAGGGTGAGGGAGGGCGAGACCGCCGTCGTGACCTTCACCTCCGACATCGTGATGCCCACCAGCACGACGATCGACTACACGGTCGGCGGCGACCTGACCGCCGACGACGACTACGAAGCGCTGGACGGCTCGTTCACGTTCCGACGCGGCGAGACCAGCTTCGCCCTCGAGATCGACATCCTCGAGGACGACGAGCTCGAGGTGGCTGAGGAGCTCGTCATCACCGTCGGAGCCGACATCCTGCCCGACGAGAACCCGAACTGGGAGGTCGGACCGCTGAGCGAGGCCCGGGTCGTCGTCATCGCCGATCGGGGCCAGCCCACGATGCGGCTGTCGGCCAACGAGACCGTCGTCGACGAGGGTGGCGCGTTGACGGTCACCGTCGAGTCCGACGTGGTCCGAAACGAGGACACCGTCGTCGACCTCGTGATCGGCGGCGGCGCCACCGAGGGCGCCGACTACGACGAGATCGACCGGGAGATCACCCTGCCGGCCGGTGCCGACTCGGTGGCCGTCACGATCGCCACCAACAACGACGACCTGGTCGAGCACGACGAGTTCGTGATCGTCACCCTCGTGACCGACGGCGAGGACTACCGCCTCGAGCCGCCCGACAGCATCACGCTGCGGATCGAGTCCGAGGACGTGCCCGAGGTGACCCTGACCGGGGGCGGGATCATCCCCGAGGGGGAGTCGGCGTCGTTCACGATCGTCGCCGACCAGCCCTTCGTCGAGGACACGTCGGTCAACTACCAGGTGGGCGGAACCGCCCAGGGCGGCGCCGACTTCAGGGCCCTGACCGGGACTGTCGTCATCCCGGCCGGGAGCCGTGAGTGGAGCGTCACGGTGCAGACCCTCGACGACGACGTCGTGTTCCGGCCCCTCGACATGATCGTGGCCGACTGGCCGGCCCGGGTCGGCAGCGTGGCGGTCGACGAGGGCGAGGTGGTCCTGCTCGGCCAGCTCGTGCTCACCCTCACCGAGCCCGACTTCACGATCAACATGATCCTGACGCCGACCGACCGCTCGAAACTCGACGTCGGCCAGATCGTCGAGGTCGAGCTCGAGGCCAGCGACCAGCGGGTCGAGGGCACCATCACCGAGCTCGACGACAACGCCACCATCGACGCCGCCGGCGCCGAGACCTACCTGGGCGTGGTCGACGTGGTCGACTCGATCGACGCTGTCGACGGCGCTGCGGTGAACATCGAGGTCACCCTGGACGAGCGAATCGACGCGCTCGTCGTCCCGGTCGCGTCGGTGCTCCAGGACGGGTCGGGCAACGACGTCGTGCGCGTCGTCGACGCCGACGGGAACATCGTGCAGCAGCCGATCGTGGTCGGGCTGAGCGAAGGCTCGTTCATCGAGGTCGTCGAGGGGCTCGTCGGCGACGAGACCCTGGTGATCGAGGTGACCTGACCGGTGGCCGAGCCGAGCGCGCTGTTCGAGCTCGACCGGGTGAGCCGCGTCTACGGCGACGAGGTCAAGGTCCACGCCCTGCGTGACGTGTCGCTCACGATCCACGCCGGCGACTTCATGTCGATCGTGGGCCCGTCCGGGTCGGGGAAGTCGACGCTGCTCGGGATCCTCGGCTGCCTCGACCTGGCCACGTCGGGGACCGTCCGGGTGGCCGGGCAGGACGTCGCCCGGCTCGACGACGCCGGCCGGTCCAAGGTGCGGGGCGACAGCATCGGCTTCGTCTTCCAGCAGTTCCACCTGATCCCGCACCTCTCGGCGCTGGGCAACGTCGCCACCGCCCTGCTCTACCGCGGCCTCACCGCCCAGGTGCGGCGCGAGCTGGCGACCGCTGCGCTCGACAAGGTCGGCCTCGGGCCCCGCATCCATCACCGGCCTGTCCAGCTCTCTGGCGGGGAGCAGCAGCGGGTGGCGCTGGCCCGTGCCATCGTGACCGACCCGCTGATGGTGCTGGCCGACGAGCCCACCGGTGCGCTCGACACCGCCAACGCCGCCAACGTGATGGAGATCTTCGCCGCCCTCCGGGCCCACGACCGGGCCATCGTGATCGTCACCCACGACCTGGAGATCGCCGATCGAGCCGACCGCCGGGTCTCGATGCGCGACGGCGAGGTCGTCGACGACGAGATCCTGCGGCCGGCGGCAGGCACGGTGGTGCTCCCGTGACGCGCCTGCGCGAGCTGATCGGCGTGGCCGTGGCCGGGCTGCTCGCCCGCAAGACCCGGACGCTGCTGATCATGCTCGGACCGGTGATGGGCGTGGCCGCCATCGTCGCCGCGGTCGGGCTGTCGGAGAGCGCCAAGGGCGATCTACGCCAGAAGCTCCAGGAGCTCGGCACCAACCTCGTGATCGCCACCGCCGACGGCACCTTCGCGTTCGGGACCGCCCCGACGCTTCCCGAGGAGGCGGTGGAGCGGGCCGGGAACATCTCGACGGTCGAGAAGGTCACCGGCTACATCGAGATGACCGGGATCCAGGTCCTGCCGTCGGCAGGGGGCGAGGACTTCTTCCGGACGGTGCCGATCCCGGTGCTCGCCGCCGACACCGAGCTCATGAACGTGCTCGACACCGGCCTGGAGAGCGGGCGCTTCCTCAACGAGTTCGATCAGGCCAACTCCATCCGCTCACTGGTGATCGGCAACGCCCTCGCCGACGAGTACGGCTACCTCGAGGGCGAGACCCGGACCCTCAGCCTCAACGGACGGGACTACGCGGTCGTCGGCGTGATCGAGAAGGTCGAGCTGGTCCCCGACCTCGATCGGGCCGTGCTCATGACGCCGGCCACGGCCGAGCGCGACTGGGACATCGAGCAGACGCCGACGGGGCTGTACCTCCGCGTCCGGGACGGCACCGCCGAGGAGACCGCCGAGATCCTCCCGCAGGCTCTGGCGCTGGGCGGTTCCGAGGGCGTGAGCACGACGATCCCCTCGAGCCTGCTCGAGGCCGAGGCCGAGGTCGACACGACGCTCCAGCTGATCGTGATCACCATGGGCGGTCTCGCCCTGGTGGTCGGTGGGCTCGGGATCGCCAACGTGATGTCGATCTCGGTGATCCAGCGATCGAGCGAGATCGGCATCCGGCGCGCCCTCGGTCACACCCGCGGGACGATCGCCGGACAGTTCCTGCTCGAGGCACTGGTGGTCGGGGTCCTGGGCGGGATCGTCGGCGCCGGTGTCGGGGTCGTCGCCATCGTGGCGGGCTCCCGCATCGGGGACTGGGTGGTCACCATCCAGCCGGCGCTGTTGGTGTGGTCGGGCGCGCTGGCGGTGGTGGTCGCCGTCATCTTCGGCATCTACCCGGCCATGAAGGCGGCCCGCCTCGAGCCCTTGGAGACCCTCAGGTTGGGGTGACGACCGCCACTGAAGTCCTCCCGCAGCTCTGTTACCGTCGGTACGGCATGTAGGTATGGGCGAAAGGTGGGCTCATGTTCCGGACACCCTGGGTTGGAGTGGTCGCGGTCGCACTACTGCTGGCAGGCGCCTGCGGTAGCGACGACGACTCGAGCGATGCGCAGACCGAGGCATCCAACGGAGACACGGAGTCGGCCGACTCGTCGGTGGTCATCACCGCCGTCGACTACGCCTTCGACGACGTGCCCGAGACGGTCTCGGCCGGCACCACCCTCGTCATCCAGAACGACTCGGAGGCCGAGGTGCACGAGCTCCTCGCCTGGCGGCTGCCCGAAGACGAGACCCGACCGATGTCCGAGCTGGTGACGCTGCCCGAGGAGGAGCTCGCGGTACTCCTCGCCGGGCCGCCGGTGATCACGCCGCTCGCGCCACCCGGAGCCGACAGCTCCGATCTGCCGGCGCCGGCGGTGTTGACCGAGCCCGGTCGGTACGCACTGGTGTGCTTCATCCCGACGGGTGCTCCCCCCGACGAGGTGATGGCCGCGGTCCAGGCCTTCCTCGAGGCCGGTGGCGACGCCCCCGGCGGCCCGGACTACCCCGAGACCGGACCGCCCCACGTGGTCAACGGCATGTACGCCGACATAGTCGTGGAGTAGCGGAGGCGAATCCTCTCCAGCGACCGGCCAGGATGGCCGGTACGGCACACCGTCGACCCACGAACAGGTCGCCCGTCGCGGCCTCGCCGCAGGGCGACACGATCCAGCTCCGCCAAGGATGGCGG
>JBFJYB010000135.1:0-6970 GCA_041622835.1 Acidimicrobiales bacterium
ACCGTCGACCACAACCCCTGGTGTGTCCGCTGCGGCTGCGACCCCAAGATGTTGTGTTCGGGGACATGATTACAGCCGCGTAATTACACGGGTGTCAAGGGTCTCGCCGAGAAATCGCGAAGCGCCAGGTCAGCGCGGGCGGACGGCCAGCTCGGTGGCTTTGACCGCGGCCCAGACCTCGACGCCGGGGGCCAGCCCGAGCTCGTCGGCCGACCCGCGCGTCACCAGCGCGGCCACGCCGGCGGGTTGCGACAGCAGCACGCGGGCCCGGTCGCCCTCGACGGTCACCTCGGTCACCGTCGCCCGCCACACGTTGCGCGAGCTGCCGGCCGGCCGGCCGGGGTGCACGACGACCGCGTTGGGCTCGAACGCCACCCAGATCGGCCCGTCGGTCGGTTCGGCGAGGTGGAGCGCGCCGCCGTCGATCGACACGTCGGTGCCCTGCGCCTCGCCGGGCACCAGGTTGACGCCGAGCAGGCCGGCGATCCACGGCGTCGCCGGATGGGACGCGACCTCGTCGGGCGAGCCCTCCTGGGTCAGCCGTCCGGCCTCGAGGACCGCGACCCGGTCGGCGAGTGCCCGGGCCTCGATCGGGTCGTGGGTCACCACCACGGTCGTGACCTCGAGGTCGGCGAGCAACCGGCGCAGCGTCGAGCGGGTGACGGCGTCGAGCGCGGCGAGCGGTTCGTCGAGCAGCAGGACCGACGGCTCGGGTGCGAGGGCGCGGGCCACCGCGACCCGTTGGGCCTGCCCCCCCGACAGGTGGCGGGGACGGGCGCCGGCGTGCTCGCCCAGCCCGACCCGCTCCAGCCAGCGGACCGCCGCGGCGCGGCTGTCGCGGCGCGACCGGCCACGGCAGCGCAGACCGAAGGCCACGTTGTCGACCGCGTCGAGGTGCGGGAACAGGAGCTGCTCCTGGAAGACGTAGCCGACCGAGCGCGACTCGGCCACCGCGAAGGTCGCGGTGGCCGGCTCGTCGACGACCACGCCGTCGATCGAGATCCGCCCCCGGTCGAGTGGCGTCAGCCCGGCGACCAGCCGCAGCATCGTGGTCTTCCCTGCGCCGTTGGGTCCGAGCAGTGCGAGGGTGCGTCCGGCCTCGACGTGGAGCTCGGCGTCGAGCGTCAGCGTGCCGCGCCGGACGCCGCCGACGACCGAGACCCCGGCTGTCATCGGAGGATCCAGTGGCGTCGCAGCGAGACGAGGACTGCGAGCGACACCGCCAGCAGCACGAGGCTGAGCGCGATCGCCTCCTCGGGCCTCGACTCCAGCGCGAGGAAGGTCGCGAGCGGGAGCGTCTGGGTCCGACCAGGTACGTTGCCTGCGAACGCGACGGTGGCGCCGAACTCGCCGAGGGCGCGGGCCCAGGTGAGGGCGGCGCCGGCCGCGATCGACGGCGCGACGAGCGGGACGGTGACCCGGCGGAACGTTGTGAGTGGCGTGGCGCCCAGGGTCGCCGCCGCGTCCTCGAGGCCGGGATCGCTCTGGCGGATGGCAGCCTCGACGGTGAGTACGAAGAACGGCATGGCGACGAAGGTGGCGGCGACGATCGCGCCGGTGGTCGAGAACGGGAGGGTCAGGCCGAACCAGCGGTCGAGCCACTGGCCCACCAGACCGCGTCGGCCCAGCGCGAACAACAGCGCCGTGCCGCCCACGACCGGAGGCAGCACCATCGGCAGCAGGACCAGGGCCCGCAGCAGGGCCCGGCCCGGGAAGTCGACCCGCGCCAGCAGCCAGGCGAGGGGGAGACCGAGCGCGACCGCGACCGCGGTCGCGGCCAGGCTGACCACGAGCGAGAGTCGCATGGCGTCGGCGACCGCCGACTCGGTCAGCAGGTCGTGCAGCGACGACCACGGGGCTCGCTGGACCAGCGCCACGCCGGGCAGCACGAGGAAGGCCACCGCAGCAGCGGCCGGCGCGACCAGGACCAGCGGCGGACGGCGGGTCACGGGAGACCGAAGCCGTGGTCGGCGAGCGCGGCGCGGCCGGCGGCCGAGAGGACGAAGGCCACGAACTCGTCGGCTTCGGCGGGCGCGCCGTCGAGGGTCACGATGGCGTACTCGTTGGCGACCCGCTGCGGGTCGAGCGGCACCTCGGCGACCCGGTCGGCGGCGGCGAGGGCGTCGGTCGAATAGACCACACCCACGTCGACCTCGCCCAGCTCCACCTTGGTGAGGACGGCCCGGACGTTGGGCTCCAGCGAGTCGGCTTCGACGACGAGATCCCGGCTGGCGAACAGGGCGCTTGCCGCCGACCCGCACGGCACCTCGACCGCACACTGGGCGACGAGGAGGTCGCGGTCGGCCAGGTCGTCGAGGCCGGTGACGCCGGCCGGGTTGTCGGTGGGCACGACGAGCGTCAGCGAGTTGGTGGCGAAGACCTCGGGATCGACACGCGCCTCGCCGCGGTCGACGACGCGCGCCATGGTGACGAGGTCGGCCGAGGCGAACACGTCGCCGGGTGCGCCCTCGACGACGAGCGAGGCGAGCTGGGAGCTGCCGGCGAACTGGAGCTCGACGTCGACGCCGGGGTGCGCCTCTTCGAACTCGCTCGCCAGCTGCGCGTAGACGTCGGTCAGCGACGAAGCGGCCAGCACCCGAACGGTCGGCTTCGAGGTCGACGAGCACGCCGCCGCGAGCAGGGCGACGGTGGCCAGGAGGATGCGGGTCATTTCGGGCGCTCGATCATGACGTTGGTCGACTTCACCGCGGCCACCGCCAGCACCCCCGGCTCGAGACCGAGCTCGTCGGCGGCCTCGGCCGAGATCAGCGAGACGATGCGGTTCGGGCCGCACTGGAGCTCGACCTGGGCCATCACCTCGTTGGCGACCACGCGGGTCACCAGGCCGGTGAACGTGTTGCGAGCCGAGAGCACGGCGCGGTGCTCGTCGGGCGGGGCTGCGGCCAGCTCGACCGCGAAGCGGGCCAGCTCGGCGCCACCGACGACCCGCTGTCCGCCACCAGTCCGCCGGGTCGCGAACCGGCCCTCGTCGGCCCAGCGGCGCGCCGTGTCGGGGCTCACCCCCAGCAGGTTGGCGGCTTGTCCGATGCGAAACTCGCTCATTCCCATGAAACTAGCGAATTATCTGGCCAATGCTGGAATTCATCCCGGGCAAGTCGGAGTTCACGCCGCATGGCCGCCGTCTGGCAGACTGCGACGGATGAGCCGTCCGTTCGTGCTGGGGGTCGACCTCGACGGGGTCTGCGCCGACCACACGCTGGGCTTCCGGGCAGTGGTGGCCAAGGAGCTGGGCCTCGACCCCGAGTCGCTCCCTCTGACCCGGTCGTGGGGGTTCGAGGAGTGGGGTCTCGACGACGACGAGTTCGAACGGCTCCACGAGCTGGCCGTGGTCGAGCACCGCATGCTGCGCGACCTCGAGCCCATCGAGGGCGCCGCCGACGCGTTGTGGCGGCTGTCCGACGCCGGCGTCTGGATCCGGATCATCACCCACCGCCTCTACGTCAACTGGGGCCACGGCATCGCGGCCGGCGACACCGCCGCCTGGCTCGACGACGTGCGCATCCCCTACCGCGACCTGTGCTTCCTCGGAGCCAAGGCCGACGTCGGCGCCGACATGTACGTCGAGGACGCGCCTCACAACGTCGAGGCGCTGCGGAAGTCGGGCCGCGACGTGATCGTGTTCGACCAGCCCTACAACCGTCACCTCGCCGCTCCCCGCGCCACCGAGTGGACCCAGGTCGAGGACTACGTGGCCACCGCTCTGGCCCGGCGGGGCGACGGCGTCCAGAGCCAGCTGCCCGGGATCGACGCCGGTGCCGACCGGCTCGCTCGGCGCCTGCATCCCGACGATCCCGCCGACTGACCGGCCGGGCTGGGCATACTCACGTGGTGCTGGACCGAGACGCCATCGACGCCGTCGTCTTCGACATCGGGGGCGTCTTCTTGGTGCCGCACCCTCGACCGATCGCCGACGCGCTGGCTGCGGCCGGGGTCGACATCGCCGACGAGCCCGACCGGTGGCGGCGCGCCCACTACGTCGGGGTGCGGGCACTGACCGACGTGCTGAACGGCACCGGCGTCGTCGACGAGCGTGACCGCCCGGTCTGGGGGCACTACGACGCGGCGACCTTCACAGACCTGGGCGTGCCCGACGCCGATCTCGGCGTGGCGGTCGAGGCTCGGCACGAGCTTCGGATGGCGGGGATCGCCGGCCGGGTCTGGAGCCTGGCGCTCGAGCACAACATCGCTGCCTTCCACGAGATCGTCGCTTCGGGGATGACGACGGCGATCCTCAGCAACAACGACGGCACCGCCGCCGAGCAGCTCGTCGAGCACGAGATCTGCCAGGCCGGACCCGGTCCGCTGCCGGAGGTGGCCACGGTGATCGACTCCACGGTGGTCGGCGTGGCCAAGCCCGACCCCGCCATCTTCGAGCCGGTCCTCGGCGCTCTGGGCACCGAGCGCGAGCGCACGCTGTACGTGGGTGACACCGTCCACGCCGACGTGCGGGGCGCCGAGGCCGCCGGGATGCCGGTCGTGCAGCTCGACCCGCTCGACCTCCACGCCGACCACGCCCACCTCCGCCTTCCCGACCTGGTGGCCCTGGCTGCTCTCCTGCTCGCCTGATCTGCTCGGGCTGATCTTCTCCGGGAGGCGTCAGCTCTCGGGGGCGAGGGTGACCGACACCGTCAGCTCGTCGGCTGCCGCGGTGGCGAGCTGCTCGACCCGGCCCGCGTCGCCGACGTCGGTGCGGGCCCGCTCGAACAGGGCGAGCCGCTCGGCAGTGTCGGCCACCGTCGCCTCGGTCACCTCGGTCGACAGTCGGCGCTTGGCCTCGCTCTTGGCCCGCCGGATCTCGCTGAGCACCTCGCCGGCGACGGCGAGCACGGTCGGGTCGCCGCCGGCCGCCGCGGCTGCGATCTCGTCGGCGTCGGGCCAGCTCGACCGGTGCACCGACCCGTCCCGCCACCACGACCACACCTCCTCGGTGACGAAGGGCAGGAACGGGGCGAACAGCTTGAGGATGGTCTCCAGTGCCAGCCGCAGGGCGGCCTGGGCCGACGCCGCCGGGCCGGGACCGTGCGCGCCGTAGGCCCGGTTCTTCACCAGCTCCAGGTAGTCGTCGGTGAACTTCCAGAAGAAGGCCTCGGTCCGTTCCAGCACCCTGGCGTAGTCGTAGGCCTCGAACGCCCTCGTGCAGTCGGCGACGAGTGACGCCAGCCCGGCGACCATGGCCCGGTCGAGCGGCTCGGTGATCGCTTCGGGTCCGGCGGGGCCGTCCCCCTCGTCACCCAGCCCCAGCGCGAACCGGCTCGCGTTGAGCAGCTTGATGGCCAGCCGCCTCCCGACCTTCATCTGGCCTGGGTCGAAGGCGGTGTCGGTGCCGGGCCGGCCGTTGGCGGCCCAGTAGCGCACGGCGTCCGAGCCGTGCTCGTCGAGCAGGTCCATCGGCGTGATCACGTTGCCCTTCGACTTCGACATCTTCTTGCGGTCGGGGTCGAGGATCCATCCGGAGATGGCAGCGTTGGCCCACGGCACCGAGCCGTGCTCGTGGTGCGCCCGCACCACCGACGAGAACAGCCACGTCCGGATGATGTCGTGGCCCTGGGGTCGAAGGTCCATCGGGAAGGTGCGTTCGAACCGGTCGGGGTCGTCGACCCAGCCGGTGACGATCTGCGGGGTGAGCGACGACGTGGCCCAGGTGTCCATGATGTCGGGGTCGCCGACGAAGCCGCCGGGCTGGCCGCGCTGCGACTCGTCGAAGCCCGGAGGGCCCTCGGTGGCCGGGTCGATCGGCAACTCGGCGTCGGCCGGCACGATCGGGTGGTCGTAGTCGGGCTCGCCGTCGTCGCCCACCGGGTACCACAGCGGGATGGGGACGCCGAAGAACCGCTGGCGGCTGATGAGCCAGTCGCCGTTGAGCCCGGCCACCCAGCTGTCGTAGCGGGCCTGCATGTAGGTGGGCACCCAGGTGACCTCGGCGCCGCGGTCGATCAGCTCGGCGTTCAAGTCGGCGTCGCGCCCCCCGTTGCGGATGTACCACTGGCGGCTGGTGACGATCTCGAGCGGCCGCTCGCCCCGCTCGTAGAACTTGACCGGATGGGTGATGGGCCGGGGCTCACCGTCGATGTCGCCGGCCGCGGCGAGCAGCTCGACCATGGCCTTCTGGGCCGAGAACACCGTCTTGCCGGCCAGCTCGGCGTAGGCCGCCCGCCCCTCCTCCGACGAGATGGCGTCGGGCGGGTCAGCGGCGAAGCGGCCGTCGCGGCCGATCACCGCCCGCACCGGCAGGTTCAGCTCGCGCCACCAGGTCACGTCGGTGGTGTCGCCGAACGTGCAGATCATGGCGATGCCGGTGCCCTTGTCGGGTTCGGCCAGCTCGTGGGCGAGGACCGGGACCTCGACCCCGAACACCGGGGTGGTCACCGTCGACCCGAACAGCGGCTGGTACCGCTCGTCGTCGGGGTGGGCGACGAGCGCGACGCACGAGCACACCAGCTCGGGCCGGGTGGTGTCGATGTGGAGGGCGGTGCCGTCGGGGCGGTGGAAGCGCACCTTGTGGTAGGCGCCGGGCCGCTCGCGGTCCTCGAGCTCGGCCTGGGCGACGGCGGTGCGGTAGGTGATGTCCCACAGCGACGGCGCCTCGACCTGGTAGGCCTCGCCCCGCTCGAGGTTGCGGAGGAAGGCGCGCTGGCTGACCTTCCGCGACCGCTCGTCGATGGTGGCGTAGGTCATCGACCAGTCGACCGACAGCCCCAGGTGCCGCCAGAGCGCCTCGAACGCCTTCTCGTCCTCGATGCTCAGCACCAGGCAGAGCTCGATGAAGTTGCGGCGGCTGATCGGGACCTGGTTCTTCGGGTCGGGCTCGGACGGCGGCTCGAAGTCGGGGTCGTAGGGGATCGACGGGTCGCAGCGCACGCCGTAGTAGTTCTGCACCCGGCGCTCGGTGGGGAGCCCGTTGTCGTCCCACCCCATGGGGTAGAAGACGTCGTAGCCCCGCATCCGCTTG
>JBFJYB010000136.1:0-6941 GCA_041622835.1 Acidimicrobiales bacterium
ATCTAAAGAGGCATGTTGTCGTGGTCGCGGCGCCGGAGGCGTTCTCGTTTGTGCTCGAGCACGTCGAGGGCGCTGGCGATGACCGAGCGGGTCTCGCCGGGGTCGATGACGCCGTCGATCGAGCCCCGTTCGGCGGCGATGTACGGGTTCAGGAGCCGGCGCTCGTAGTCGGCCTCGAGTCGGGCTCGCTCCTCGGGCGAGGCGCCGCGGTGGAGGATCTCCACCGCACCCCTGGCCCCCATCACGGCGATCTCGGCCGAGGGCCATGCGTAGGCGAGGTCGTTGCCCATGTGCTTGGAGTCCATGACGATGTAGGCGCCCCCGTAGGACTTGCGCAGGGTGACGCACACTCGGGGCACGGTGGCCCTGGCGTAGGCGAAGGCGAGCTGTGCGCCCTTGCGGATCATGCCCCGCCACTCGAGGTCCTTGCCGGGGTAGAAGCCCGGCGTGTCGACGAAGGTCACGAGGGGGAGGTTGAACGCATCGCAGAAGGCGACGAAGCGCGCCCCCTTCTGGGAGGCGGGGATGTCGAGGGTGCCGGCCAGGCTCTGGGGCTGGTTGGCGATCAGGCCGACCGGCCGCCCCCCGATGGTGGCGAAGGCGGTGACCAGATTGGTCGCCCATCCGGCTCGGGCCTCGAGGACGGCTCCGTCGTCGGCCACCGCGGTGAGCACGGTCCGGACGTCGTAGGAGCCGGAGGCGCTCGACGGTAGGACCCGATGCAGCTCGGGCGTGGTCCGATCGATCGGATCGGTGGTGGCCAACCTCGGTGGCAGCTCGTCGGTGTGGCGGGGCAGCAGCGAGAGCAGCTCGGCGATCACGAGGCGGGCCGCGGCCTCGTCGGGGGCGACGAACCCGGCGGCGCCGCTGGTTCGGGCGTGCACCGTCTGACCCCCGAGATCGGGCGCGGCGACCGGGACGCCGGTGAACTGTTCGACGGCCCGTGGCCCGCTCACGAAGGCGTAGGCGTCGTCGGTCATCACGACGTGGTCGGACAGGCCGAGCAACAGCGCCGGGCCCGACACGGCCGGTCCGGTGACGCACATCAGCAGCGGGATGACCCCTGACGAGCTGACCCACTCGCGAGCCGCAGTGCCCCACCCGTTGGTGGCGGCGACCCCTTCGACGACGTCGGCGCCGGTCGACGAGACGAACGACACCAGCGGCAGGCGCCGCCGCCGGGCGAGGCGGGCCGCCTCGGCCAGCGTCTCGCCGTCGATCGACGAGAGTGGTCGGGGCGCGTCGGGTTCGCCGAGCCGCACGGTCACCGCCGGGTGGCCCTCGATCTCGGTGACCATGGCGGCGACGGACCCGGGCGTTCGGGCTCGGATGCGGATGTCGGACAACACGACCTCTCGATCTCGGCGGGCCGACCGCTCAGGCGTCCCTCGTCGCGGGAAGTCTCGCACGTCGGTCCGGCGCGGCCCTCACTCGCCGGCTCTCAGTCGTCGGCGGTGGCCGGATCGACGTTCCGCAGCCGGGCCACGGCGGGGGAGTGGAGCCCGTCGCGGTTGGCCAGCTCGTCGGTGACGATGGAGCGCAGGACGTCGACGACGGTGCGGGTGGTCGCCGGCAGCGGGATCCGGCGGTTGGCGATGAGCCCGACGGTTCGGCGGCGCACGCCGTCGACCGGGATGGCGACCATGTCGTCCTCGAGCACGACCGCGCTGGCCGGCAGCACGGCCGCTCCCAGCCCCCGGCTGACCATGGCGGCGAGCAGGGTCACGCCGTCGATCTCGGCCTTGGCGGTGAGGCTGACGCCCATGCGCTCGAACTCGGAGTCGATGTCGTCGCGGAAGCTGGTGCCCTTGGGCGCCAGCAGCAGCGGCAGGTCGGCCAGCTCGTCGGGGCTGAGGCGGGTGCGATCGCCCAGTGGGCTGTGTCGCCGGGTGACGAGCACCTGATCCTCCTCGAACAGCGGCTCGACGACGATGTCGGGTTGGGAGACCGGCAGGTTCACCAGCGCCAACCCCAGCGCGCCGCTCGACACCTGCGGGGCCAGGCTCGTGGTGGTGGCGTCGATGACGTTGAGCGTGAGCCTCGGGAAGAACAGCTCGAGGTCGTGGAGCAGCCGGGGGACGAGCCATCGGCCGACGGTTCCGATGATCCCCAGCCGAGCCGATCCGGTGACCTCTTCACGGAGGGCGGCCAGGTCGGGCTGGATGGCATCGAGCTCGGCCTGGATGCGTCGGGCTCGGCTGACCACCGCCTCGCCGGCGGCGGTGAGCCGGCCGGCCGAGCGGTCGACGAGGGTGGCGTCGAGCTCGCGCTCGAGGCGGGCGATGTGGGTGGAGATGTTGGACTGCACGGTGTGCAGCGCCCGTCCGGCGGCCGAGAACGACCCGTTGTCGGCCACCGCGACCAGAGCAGCGAGCTGGCGAATATCCATGGCGGACCCGGGCTCCATCTCTTCAGAAGTTGTCCACAGGGGACACTATCACCGGGAAAGATGGGAGGTATCGGTGGAAGGTGTTGGACTTTTCTTGTGCGATCATTCACAATGGGGACAGAAGCGCTAGCGCGCACCGGTTCCCCCAATCGGTCGCTAGCGTCAGGTTACGAGTGCCACGCCCCCCTGTGGAGCTCGAGAACCATACGAGAGAGAGGCCGGCTCCCCCCGCCGGCCTCTCCTCCGTTTTGCCGAGGGTGGGGTCAGGCGGCTCGGGTTCGCTGGCGGATGATGTTCAGCGAGCTGCCGGCGGCGAACCACTCGATCTGGTCGGCGCTCATGGTGTGGGTCGTGTCGAAGGTGACCACCGTCGCGTCGGGCCGGTGGACCTCGACGGTCACCGGCCGACCCGGCGCCAGCTCCGACAGGCCGACGATGGCCAGGCGGTCGTCCTCCTCGATGAGGTCGTAGCTCGCCGGGTCGGCGAAGGTGAGCGCCAGCATGCCCTGCTTCTTCAGGTTGGTCTCGGCGATGCGGGCGAACGAACGGGCGATGACCGCCTTGGCGCCGCGGAAGCGAGGCTCCATGGCGGCGTGCTCGCGCGACGAGCCCTCGCCGTAGTTGTCGTCGCCGATGGCAACCCACCCGACGCCGGCCTCGTGGTAGGCGCGGGCGATCTCGGGGAACGGGGCGGTGCTGCCGTCGAGGCAGTTCTTGCCCTCGCCGACCGCACCGGTGAAGGCGTTCACCGCCCCGAGGAACAGGTTGCCGCTGATGTTCTCCAGATGACCCCGGTACCGGAGCCACGGCCCGGCCATCGAGATGTGGTCGGTGGTGCACTTGCCCTTGGCCTTCACCAGCACGGCCAGATCGGTGAAGTCGTTGCCGTCCCACGGCTCGAACGGCTCGAGCAGCTGGAGGCGTTCGCTGGTGGGGGAGACCCGCACGTCGACCCCCGACCCGTCCTCGGGAGGCGCCACGAACCCGCTGCGACCGGAATCGAAGCCGGCCGCGGGCAGCTCCTCGCCGGGCCCCACGGTGAGGCTCACCTTCTCGCCGTCGTCGTTGACCAACGAGCCGGTTGCCGGGTCGAAGTCGAGCGTCCCGGCCAGCGCCAACGCGACGACGGTCTCGGGCGAGGTCACGAAGGCCATGGTCTCGGCCCGGCCGTCGTTGCGCTTGGGGAAGTTGCGGTTGTAGCTGGTGACGATGGTGTTCGGGGTGCCGACCGGGAGGTCCGGGCGGGCCCACTGCCCGATGCACGGCCCGCAGGCGTTGGCCAGCACGGTGGCGCCGATGGCCTCGAAGTCGGCGAGCAACCCGTCGCGCTCGATCGTGGCCCGTACCTGCTCCGAGCCCGGGGTGATCATGAGCGGCACCCTCGACCGGAGGCCCTTGGCGGCAGCATCGCGGGCGATGCTGGCGGCGCGGGTGATGTCCTCGTAGCTCGAGTTGGTGCACGACCCCACGAGGGCGGCGCTGATCTCGAGTGGCCACCCGTTCTCGGCCGCCTCGGCGCCCAGCTCGGCGACCGGGCGGGCCAGGTCGGGGGTGTGGGGGCCGTTGATGTGGGGGGACAGCGAGGACAGGTCGATCTCGATGACCCGGTCGAAGAAGGCCTCGGGGTCGGCCGCCACCTCGTCGTCGGCTCGGAGGTCGTGGGCGACGGTGGCTGCTGCGTCGGCCACCTGCTCACGACCGGTGGCCTTGAGGTACCGCTCGGACGCGTCGTCGTAGTCGAACAGCGAGGTCGTGGCGCCGATCTCGGCGCCCATGTTGCAGATGGTGGCCTTGCCGGTGGCGCTGATCGTCGCGGCGCCGGGGCCGAAGTACTCGACGATCGACCCGGTGCCGCCCTTGACGGTCAGGATGTCGGCGACCTTCAGGATCACGTCCTTGGGGGCCGACCAGCCGTCGAGCTCGCCGGTGAGCCTGACGCCGATGAGCTTCGGCAGCCGCACGTTCCACGGGAATCCGGTCATCACGTCGACCGCGTCGGCACCGCCGACGCCGACCGCGACCATGGCGAGGCCACCGGCGTTGGGGGTGTGGCTGTCGGCGCCGATCATCAGGCCGCCGGGGAAGGCGTAGTTCTCGAGCACGACCTGGTGGATGATGCCCGACCCGGGCTTCCAGAAGCCGCCGCCGTAGCGGGCCGACACCGACTCGAGGAAGTCGTAGACCTCCTCGTTGTTGTCGAGGGCCGCCAGCAGGTCGCGCCGGCCGTCCTCGCGCGCCTGGATGAGGTGATCGCAATGGGTCGTCGTCGGCACCTGGACCTCGGAGAGGCCGGCGGTCATGAATTGCAGCCACGTCATCTGGGCGGTGGCGTCCTGCAGGGCGACCCGGTCGGGTCGGAGGTCGACGTAGGAGACCCCCCGTTCGAGCCCTGCCCCCGCCGGGTCGTCGAGGTGGTTGACCAGGATCTTCTCGGCCAGCGTGAGCGGTCGTCCGAGCCGCTGGCGCCCGAGGGCGATCCGCTCGTCCATGGTGGCGTAGACGCTGTTGATCAACTCGATGGGGGTGGAGGCGGCGACGGCCATGAGGTCCTTTCGAGAGTCTCGTCCTGCATCATCAGCCTACGGGGCAACCTGCCCGCTAGCCGAGGTCTGGCCACCGGCGCTGCTGCCTCTGCCGCCGGGAGCCCCGGCTCCCATGGGCCCAGGAACGGCGCCACGACGACGCCTTCGGGCCCACCAGGCTGGGCGTCTCGCCGGCGTGGGCGCGGCGGCGCGCCTGCCACCAGTCGGTCGCGGTCTCGTCGCCGAGGGCGGCCACGCCCTGCTCGATGCGGGCGGCGAGGGATCGCGACGACTCACCCTCGGCCGGGAACAGCGGGGATCCGAAGTTGACGGTGGTGGCGCTCGGTCGGGGGAGCAGCTTGCCCTTGCGCAGGATCTGGCGGCTGCCGGTCACGTGCACCGGCACGACCGGCACGCCGCACCGCAGCGCCAGGTAGGCGGCGCCGCCCCGGAACGGCTGCCCCCATCCGTCCTTGCTCCGGCCGCCCTCGGGGTAGATCAGCAGGCTCCATCCGTCGTCGACGAGGTCGGCGGCCAGGTCCGCCGAGCGGCGCCCGATCTTGGCCCGCTCGATCGGGATGGCCCCGATAACCAGTGCCGAGGCGGCGGCGGTCAGCCGGGTCCCGAAGAAGTAGTCGGCGGCTGCGCCCACCACGAGGTCGCTGCGCCAGGGATGGGGGATCGACGTGATCAGCAGCGGCGTGTCGACGTGGCTGTGGTGGTTGGCGGCGAAGATCACCGGGCCGCCGTCGAGCCGGTCGAGGGAGTCGAGTCGGTCGAGGCCGGTGCGGGTCGGTCGGGCCAAGCCGGCGATGAACGGCCGCACGACGGTCTCGACGAGCGCGGCGCGGGCGGCCCGGCTCACCGGATGGCGGGCCCACTCGGTGTCGTAGTGCTGGCCGGTGGTCGGCGTGGACCAGGGCGGCTCCACCGAGTGGGGTATCGGCGGCGGTCGCACCGGGAACGAGGCGCGCCGGACCAGCGTCCCCACGCTCGGGATGCGGCGCCGCCCGCCGATGGCCCGGGCGAGCAGTTGGGTGCGGCGGGTGTCGTTCACGGACCGGGGCCTGGACTCACGAGACGTCGGCCATGAGGATCGGCGGGTTGTGGAGGTGGGTGATGGTGGGGCGGGGCCCGACGATGTCGCTGGCCATCTCGAGGGCGTCCTGGAGGGTCGAGGCCGGCTTGAAGCCGAGCCGGCGCACCGATCGGGGCTCGCCACCCACGATGATGACGCCGCCGAGGTGCTCGAGGGCGTGGGCCCCCCAGTACCACATGTAGAAGGGGTGGACGCCGTGGTAGGCGTAGGAGGTCCGGTACAGGTGGCGGTACCACTCGTCCTCGGCGAAGCGTTTCTCGTACTTCTGCTCGATCACGGCCGGATCGGTCGTGTCGGCGAGCACCTGCTCGAAGAAGTCGATGTAGCTCGGGTGATGGACGGGATGGAACTCCCACGGCGTGGGATGGCTGACGATGGCGACTCCGCCCTCGCGTACGAGGGGGCGGCCGCGGTAGAAGTTGAAGAAGTACCCGAGGGCCTGACACATGACGAGGATCGGGTTCATGATCGAGTCGACGTTGTACGGGCAGATGTAGGGGATCCCCATCGTCAGGACGTCGGCCTGCCCCTCGACGGGTACGAGGTGTTGGCGGTACACGTTCTCGGTCGTGACGCGGTGGACGGCCTCGACCTCGCCGGCCTGCACGCTGGTGATCTCGTAGGGGGCCCGCCAGCTCTGGAACACCCGGCGCCGAGCCCGGTTCGACATCGGTCGCAGGCCGGCCTGCATGGCCATGAACGAGGCGCGGTCCCGTGCGCTCCACTCCCACTCGCGCTTCTGCAGCACCGACAGGGGACCGTCGAAGCCGAAGCTGTTGTTGTTGAGCGTGGTCTCGATCTGGAAGATCGGTGGGCCCGATGCCTTGAGCACCTCGCCCTGGCGCCAGTTCGACGAGTGCAGCTCGGACGACTCCTGGTCCATGAACGACTTCGATGCCCGCATGGTCGCCACGTTGTGGTGGTGGCGCAG
>JBFJYB010000137.1:0-6891 GCA_041622835.1 Acidimicrobiales bacterium
CGTTCGAGGTTGCGGCGCAGCACCTGGCGGGGATCGCCCTCGAAGGGCGTGCCGTCGAGGTTCATGATGTCGCAGAACACCCGGGCCGACGGTTCGGACGGGTCGGCCCACGGGAGCAGCTCGAAGCTGTTGGCGTCGGGGATGGCGAGGACGTCGCTCTCCTGGACCCGGCTGAACCCGTCGATGGACGAGCCGTCGAACTGCATGCCCTCCTCGAAGGCGGTGTCGAGCTCGGCCGGCGAGATGGCGACCGACTTCAGCTGGCCCAGCACGTCGGTGAACCACAGCCGGATCAGCCGCACCCCGCGCTCCTCGACGGTGCGCAGCACGTACTCCTTCTGGGGGCTCATGGCGTCATCCTCGCACTCGGGACGGGCCGGCCGACCGCTGCGCCGCGCTGTTCACATTCCGTTCACACACGGACAACTCTCGGGAAACAGACGGGCCGGTACCGTGTCCTGCTCGCGCGCCGCCACCGCCGCGCCCGAGATTCGCACGACCACCCGCTCCGAGGAGGCCACGTGGCCACAGCCAAGCAAGTCATCGACAACGCGAAGCGCGACGGCGCCGAGTACTTCGACGTCCGCTTCACCGACGTCCCCGGCCTCCAGCACCACTTCTCGATGCCGATCTCCCGGCTCACCCCGGAGGTGTTCACCGAGGGCCTGGGCTTCGACGGCTCGTCGGTGCGCGGTTTCCAGACCATCGACGCATCGGACATGCTGCTCATCCCCGACCCCGACAGCGCCTACATGGACCCGTTCACCGCTCGTCCCACCCTGGCGCTGGTCGCCGACGTGAAGGACCCGGTCACCGGCGAGCTCTACGGCAAGGACCCACGCGGCGTCGTGCGGCGGGCCGTCGACTACCTGAAGAGCACCAAGGTGGCCGACACCGCCTATTTCGGACCCGAGGCCGAGTTCTTCGTCTTCGACGGGGTCAGCTTCGAGAACGAGCCGGCCAGAGCCGGGTTCTCCATCGAGTCGGCCGAGGCGGCGTGGGCGAGTGTCGACAGCGAGACCCCAGTGGGCCTGCTCAACCCCGGTCACGTCATCCCCTACAAGGGCGGCTACTTCCCGCTCTCGCCGCTCGACACCATGCAGGACCTCCGCTCCGACATGGTCACCGTCATGGAGTCGGTCGGGATCCCCATCGAGGTCCACCACCACGAGGTCGGCACCGCCGGCCAGGCCGAGATCGACATGGAGTTCGACCACATGCTGGCCATGGCCGACAAGGTCCAGCTCTACAAGTACGTGGTGAAGAACGTGGCGGCCCAGAACGGCAAGACCGCGACGTTCATGCCGAAGCCGATCTACGGCGACAACGGGTCGGGCATGCACACCCACCAGTCGCTGTGGAAGGGCGGCAAGCCGCTGTTCTACGACAAGGTCGGCTACGCCGGGCTCTCCGACCTGGCCCGGTGGTACATCGGCGGTCTGCTCAAGCACGCCAACGCGGTGCTGGCGTTCGCGGCGTCGTCGACCAACTCGTACAAGCGGTTGGTCCCCGGCTACGAGGCCCCGGTCAACCTGGCCTACTCGATGCGGAATCGATCGGCCGCGGTGCGCATCCCGCTCTACAGCGAGAGCCCGAAGGCCAAGCGCCTCGAGTTCCGGTGCCCCGACCCCTCCGCCAACCCGTACCTGGCCTTCGCGGCGATGTTGATGGCCGGCCTCGACGGGGTCCTGAACAAGATCGACCCCGGCAAGCCGCTCGACACCAACATCTACGAGCTGTCGCCGGCCCAGGCCAAGAAGATCCCCCAGGTGCCCGGCAGCCTGCCCGAGGCGCTCACCGCGCTCGAGAAGGACAACAAGTTCCTGCTCGAGGGGGGCGTGTTCACAGAGGCGCTCATCGAGTCCTACCTCGAGCTCAAGTGGGAGGAGGCCGACGAGGTCGCCCTCCGACCCCACCCCATCGAGTTCGAGCTCTACTACTCGGTGTAGTCGGGCTCGGCGATAATCCGCCGAGCCGCTTCGCCATCGCCGAACGTCGACGTGCGCCCGGGCCGCCGGCCCGGACGCCCCACGCGGTGTAGTCGGGCCTCCGGGCGCGCTTCATGGGCTGGCTTCCAGTAGGGCCCGCAGCTCGGCGATCTCCGCCTCCTGGCGCTCGACGGTCTCGTTCAGGTCCTGGACGGCGTTGGCCAGCACCGCGGTCATCTGCCGGTACCTGACGCCCTCCACGGTGCCCGCCTCGTCGTAGGTCGCCAGCAGCGGGGCCACCGCGGCGACCTCCTCGGCGACGAAGCCGAGGTCGGCGGTGCCGTCGGCGATCCAGTCGAAGGTCACCGGACGCAGCGCCAGGACCGTGTCGAGCCCCAGCTCGAGGTCGGCGACGTGCTCCTTGTAGCGGTTGCTGCTGGCGCAGCGGCCGAGCTTGCTGGCGCCCGCGGCGTCGATGCAGACGTCGGTGCTCAGCCCGGCGACGGTCAGATCGTCGATCTCCAGCTCGCCGCCGACACCGACGTCGTCGAGCGTGTCCAGCGCGTCGACCTTGGTGAGCGTGTCGAGGGCGCCGGTCACCTCGAACGTGATGGCATCGGCACCGAGCGCCGGCGACGTCAGGAACAGGTTCCCGGTGGCCGAGGACACGTTCCACGACCAGTCGATGGTGGTGGCCGGGTTCTCGAACACGAGCTGGGTGTACTCGGCCGCACCGGATGCGGTCTCGACCAGTGTCAGCTCGGCCTCGTCGGTGAACAGGCTGCCGTGCGGGCCGCCGACCCGCGCCCTCGTCACGCCGTCGGCTCCCAGGCTCACCGCCGAGTCGGCCTGGTCGGCATCGTTGTCGGAGCCGACGAAGAGCGTGTTGTCGTCGGTCGACGTGATCGCCCCCGGGGCCACGTCGTCGTTGGTGATCGTCCCGTCGGCGATGTCGACCGACTTGACCTGCCCGGTTCCGATGTCGGCCGACCTGACCTGCCCGGTCCCGATGTCGATGCTGGCCACCTGCCCGGTTCCGATGTCGGCCGACTTGACCTGCCCGGTTCCGATGTCGGCCGCCCTGACCTGGCCGTTGCCGATGTCGATGCTCTGGATCGAGCCGTTCTTGATCTCGGGGCTGCCCACCGAGTTCAACCCGACCGTCGCCAGCGCGACCCCTCCGACGAGCACGATCGTGGTCACGATGACCGTGGTCAAGACGATGGCCAACCGCGATCCAGCCGTGTGCTTCTCCAGTGTTGCCATGAGCTCCCCTCCTCCGGCGACGACGCCTGTGTTCAGCCTCGCGCAACCCCCTGCCGGGGGGGCGGCCTAAAGCCGCAGGAGCTTCGTACCGATGTACGGCGACATGCGGAAGCTGTGGTCGGTCCTCGGTTGGGTCGTCCTCGTGCTGGCCGGATGCTCGACGGGCGGCGAGGTCTCGGTGGAGACCGTCGACCGCGACGACGGCCGGGTGACCGAGGCGCCGACCCTCGCACCGCAGGCACTCCGAGACGCAGCCAACCGAACCGCCCGGGTCGAGTCGGCCCGCTTCTCGATCAACCTCACCATGACCGACGTGCCGATGACCGGCGACCTCGAGGTCACCTTCCACGGCCTGATGCTCGACGGCGGCGAGCGGGTCGGGATGCTCTTGGACTTCGCGCCGCTGTTCGAGCAGCTCGGCGAGGACCCCAGCGAGCTCGGACCGTTCACCGCCGACGACTCGCTGACCCTCGAGTACCGGCTGGTCGGCGATCACATGTACATGCGCTCGCCGCTGTTCGCGTTGAGCGGATTGGTCGGTGCCGACCGCTGGATCCGCGTCGACCTGGCGAAGGCGGCCGAGCAGGCCGGTTTGTCGGGGGTCGACATCGGTTCCCTGACCGGCACGCCGCTGGGTTTCACGTCGGCCGACTCCCTCCTCGCCTTCATCGAGGCGACCGGGTCCGAGACCACCGACCTCGGTGAGGTCGAGGTCCGGGGCGTCAGCACCCAGGGCGTTGCCACCGTGGTGCGGCTCGGCGACCTGTACGAGCAGGGCACCGAGCAGGCGAGCGACGACATCAGGTCGTTCCTCGAGCAGATGGACCTGGGGGCGACCTTCGACATCGCGGTGCCGATCGAGGCCTACGTCGACGACGACGGCTACGTCCGACGGCTCGTGGTGCACCTGGACATGGCCGACCTCGCCGAGCAGCTCGCGGCCGAGGAGCTCGGCGACCTCGGCGCGGAGATGATCGGCGACATGGTGATGACGATGACGCTCGACCTGTACGACTTCGGCGTCGAGGCCGAGATCGACGAGCCCTACGACTACGTCGACCTGACCGCCGAGTTCCTGGCCGGCGACTTGTAGGGCGACACCCGAGGTCGCACCGAGCCGGGCCCGGGCCCGCTCATTACCCTTGACCGCGTGGGAACACTCCGCATCGCGGCCTGCCAGCTGAACCTCGTCGTCGGCGACCTGGCCGGCAACTGCACCAGGATCAGAGCCGCGCTCGACACCGCCGAGGAGGCGGCGTGCGACCTGGCGATCTTCCCGGAGCTGGCCGTCACCGGGTACCCGCCCGAGGACCTGCTGCTGAAGCCCCAGTTCGTCGACGACAGCCAGGCTGCGCTGCGCGAGCTGGCCGCCACCACCGGCCGCTGCGTCGCTGTCATCGGCTTCGTCGACGGCGAGGAGGCGGTCGCCGACCCGACCGGGCGGGCATTCAACGCCGCCGCGGTGTGTGCCGGCGGCGAGGTCCTCGGCGTGTACCACAAGCGTGCTCTGCCCGACTACGGCGTGTTCGACGAGGAGCGCTACTTCACCCCCGGCATCCACGCTCTCGACCTCTACGACCTGGCCGGCACCGTCGTCGGCATCTCCATCTGCGAGGACGTGTGGGTGGCCGGCGGCCCGGTGCGCGAGCTGGCGGCGGGCGGAGCCCAGCTCATCGTCAACATCAATGCCTCGCCGTTCCACGTGGGCAAGGTCGACGAGCGCATCGAGGTTCTGCGCGACCGCATCGACGAGTCGGGGGTGCCGATCGTCTACGTCAACCAGGTCGGCGGTCAGGACGAGCTGGTGTTCGACGGGGCGTCGTTCGCCCTCGACGGGTCGGGCGAGGTCGTCGCCCGGGCCCGCCAGTTCGAGGAGGAGGTCTTCGTCTTCGACATCGACCCGGTCGACAACCCCTCACGCGACGTGGCGCCGGTCGAGGTCGTCCAGCCCGCGCCGGCCCCGGTGCGGGCGGCGGCCGTCAACCGGGTCGAGCCCGCCCTCGACCCGCTCGCCGAGCTCTGGCACGGGCTCGTGGTCGGCACCCGCGACTACGTGGGCAAGAACGGCTTCTCCGACGTCTGCCTCGGCCTCTCGGGCGGGGTCGACTCCTCGCTCGTCGCCGCGGTCGCAACCGACGCCCTCGGGCCGGCCCACGTCCACACCGTCGCCATGCCGTCGCGCTTCTCCAGCGAGCACTCGCTGGCCGACGCCGAGAAGCTGGCCGGCAACCTGGGCGTCGATCACCGGGTGATCCCGATCGAGCCGGCGCACCACGCCTTCCTCGAGATGCTGGCGCCGGAGTTCGCCGGCCACGACCCCGACGTCACCGAGGAGAACGTGCAGTCGCGCATCCGTGGCGTCGTCCTCATGGCGCTGGCCAACAAGTTCGGCTGGCTCGTGCTGACCACCGGCAACAAGAGCGAGCTGGCGGTCGGCTACTCGACCCTCTACGGGGACACGGCCGGAGCGTTCGCGGTGATCAAGGACGTGTGGAAGCTCCAGGTGTACGAGCTGTGCCGCTGGCGCAACGAGAGCGCGGCGAGCGAGCTGATCCCGGCCGACGTGTTGACCAAGCCACCGTCGGCCGAGCTGCGACCCGACCAGCGCGACGACCAGAGCCTCCCGCCCTACGAGGTGCTCGACCCGCTGCTCGTCGAGCTGGTCGAGCGGGAGCGCACAGCCGCCGATCTGGTCGCGGACGGCGGCGATCCCGACCTGACCCGGCGCGTGGCGCGGCTGCTCGACATCGCCGAGTACAAGCGACGCCAGAACCCGCCGGGACCGAAGGTGAGCTGCAAGGCCTTCGGTCGCGACCGCCGCATGCCGATCACCAACCGGTACCTCGGGCTCGGATGACCGCCGACCCCATGCCCCTCGTCGAGCAGGTCGCGGTCCTCGGTGCCGCGGTCTGGACCGAGGAGCGCCTGTCCGGGCTCGAGGCCGCCTGGTCGGCCGACGAACCCGATCCCGAGGTCGCCGTGCACCTCGACACGAACGGCCGCCATCACCGGTGGCACGCCGAGCGGTTCCGTGACTGCCTTCCCGACTCGCCGGCCCTCGACGCGGCCGGCCACGTCCGCGCTCCGTCGCCCGGCTGGGAGGCGGTGCTCGACGATCGCCACGAGCGGGACGGCACGGCGGCGCGGCTGGTGGTGCTCGAGCGGGTGCTCGGTCGGACCGTCGCCGGCTACGAGGCACTGGCCCGCCGGCTGACCTCGGTCGCGGACGGCGCGACGCTGCGGGCCATCGACCACGTGCTCGCCGATCAGCGGGCCGAGCTCGACTCGACGCGTGCCCTGCTCGCCCGGTACCGCGACGCGAGTACCGACGCGCTCGCAGACGATCTCGAGCGGCGACTGGGAGGCTGAGGGCTGGGCCGCACGACCGATCGGCAGCAACAGGGCTGGTCGTCGAGCGGCGACTGGGAGGCTGAGGGCTGGGCCGCACGACCCATCGGCAGCAACAGGGCTGGTCGGCGGGCCGCGCCGCAGTTCCGTCGGCGGGTTGGAGGTCTTGACCTCACAGGTATCGTTACGAAAAGTCACTCAGCTTGACGGTCAGAAGACCGCGACCGTCGCCAGCGCAAGTCGAAAACGAGGAGCGAGGCGAACGTGCCCAAGGAGCGAGTCGAGCGGGACGAGGAGGATCTGGTCAGGCTGTACCTGTCCGTCTTCGGCGTGTTCCCGTTGCTGACCA
>JBFJYB010000138.1:0-6862 GCA_041622835.1 Acidimicrobiales bacterium
CAACCCGGCAATCGACCACAACCAGTACGTCAAGGGCAACTTCAGCTACCAGGCCAACTACCGGTCCGGCCTGCGGATCCTCGACCTCAGCGGGGTGGCGACCGCCTCGCTGACCGAGGTCGGCTTCTTCGACGTCTATCCGGCCGACGACGCACCCCAGTTCAACGGGGCGTGGAGCAACTACCCGTACTTCGACAGTGGCGTCGTGATCGTGAGCGGGATCGAGCAGGGCCTGTTCGTGCTGAGGCCGAACCTGGGCCCGACCGACGACCCGCCGACGGTGAACCTCACCGACCCCGCCGAGGGTGCGACCGTCTCGGGGTCGAGCGTGCTGGTCGCCGCGACCGCCAGTGACGACAACGGCGTGACCCAGGTGGAGTTCTTCGTCGACGGCGGCTCGATCGGCGTCGACACGACCGCTCCGTACTCGGTCAACTGGGACAGCACCACGGTGCCCGACGGCGGGCACGTCGTCAGCGCGACCGCGACCGACACGATCGGCCAGACGGCCAGCGACGCCCACAACGTGACCGTCGACAACGTGGCCGACCCCACCATGCACGTCGGCGACCTCGACGGAAGCTCCGTGCTCACCGGCCGGGGCGGCAAGTGGAACGCGACCGTGACCATCACCGTCCACGACGACGGAGAAGCGCCGGTCGCCAACGCCACGGTCAACGGCTCGTGGAGCGCCGGCACCAGCGGCTCGGGCTCGTGCGACACCGACGGCACTGGCCAGTGCTCGATCACGAAGAACAACATCAACAAGAACTCGTCGTCGGTGACCTTCACCGTCACCGGCGTCACCCACGGATCGTTGACCTACAACGGCGCCAACCACGATCCCGACGGTGACAGCGACGGCACGGTCATCGTCGTGGCAAAGCCGTAGGCGAGCGGGACGGGCCGTCCTGCGGCGGCCCGTCCCGTTGCCGATCCGGTCAGAAGACGACCAGTAGGTAGAAGGGCCGGATTCGGGCGCTACGGCTTCAGTAGATGGACGCCGCATCCGATATCCAGATGCGTGCCGGAGCCTCGTCAGATGGTGCTCGCGGCAGGTTTCGTCGGCGTCCTCTTCGCCGTGCTGCTCGGGCTGCCGACGGACGATGCCGACACCGAGCCGGGAGCGCAGCCCGCTGCGTCGGATCCTGCGGGCGCGTTCCAACTGGCGGCGCTCGACCCGGCGATCGACTTCGAGCTGGCGCCGTTCCCCTGGGAGGGATTCGAGCTGGCGCCCCTCTCTGACGACTTCGAGCTCGCTCCCCTCGACCACTGACGACGGCGGTAGTGGGGACCGGTCGAACGTGAGATGATCGGTGTCGAGTCGACGGGCCGTGAGGGGAGGCGCCGATGGGGGCCGGGGCGCGACGGGGCCAGGCGTTGGCGGTGCTCGTCGCGATCGCGTTGGGCCTGGCGGCCTGCTCGTCCGACGGCGGGTCCGACGAAGCCGCTCTCACCGCCGAGGAGCTGGCCGAAGAGGCCAACCAGATCTGCCGTGACGCTCAGGCCCGGCTCGACCCGCAGGGTGAGGAGGTGTTCGCGGGCGGCCAGCCCGACCCGGACGCGCTCGTTGTCTTCCACACGACGCTCGTCGCCGATCTCGAGGTCCAGATCGCCGAGTTCCGGGAGCTGTCACCGCCGCCGGAACTGGCCGACGACTACGCCGAGTACCTCGAGCTCGCCGCCGACGCGATCGAGGAGCTGAGGTCGGGCGGACCCGACGGCTTGTTGAGCTCGACGAACCCGTTCGCGGCGGTCAACTCCAGAGCCGCCGCTCTCGGGTTCGACGAGTGCGTTCCCTGACCGGCGAGATCGGCGCGCTCAGGGTCTCGGTCGGCCGGGGCGAAGCGGTTCTGGTCCCCGGCTTCCATGCGGTGAAGCACGCGGCGCGCTTCGGCGCCGAGCTCACCCACGTCTTCCGGCTGGCCACTGCCGACGCCCGGTCGCTGGCGGTCGAGCTGGCGCCCGACATGGTCGAGGTCATCGACCGGGCCCAGGCGATCGACGATCCGGAGATGTCCGCGCTGGCCGGCGAGGTCCACCCGACCGGGGTCGTCGGCGTGGCCCGCAAACCGGAGAAGGCGGGTCGCCTGCGCGGTCCGGGCGCGGTGTTGGAGGATCCCCGGCATCTCGGCAACGTCGGAGCCAGCATCCGGGTGGCGGCCGCGCTCGGTGTGAGGTCGCTGGCCACGACCGGTCGGGCCGACGTCTGGTCGCCAGCGGCGATCCGCGGCTCGGCCGGCCTCCACTGGGCGCTCGACGTCCGAGGCAATGCCGAGCTGGACGAGCTGGACGGCCCGCTGGTGGGCCTCGACCCTGGCGGGCGGCCGATATCCGAGGTGGCGCTGGCGCCCGACACCCTGCTGGTGTTCGGCACCGAGCGCCAAGGCCTGTCGGACGCCGCCCGCGAGAGGTGCGACGAGGTTGCGAGGATACCGATGGCCCCCGGCGTGTCGAGCCTGAACCTGGCCACGTCGGTCGCCATCGCGCTCTACCACCTCACCACCCTGGATCTGTGACCGCTGAGGCCGCGCCAGCGCGCCCGCCCTCAGCGGTCAGAAATCCAGGGAAGGAGGGGCCACGGCGAGGGCGTGCTCGTGGCCGGCGTCGACGATGGCGTCGAAGAGGTACTGGCCGAACGAGCGGTCGCAGGCGATCAGGTAGGACGGCGTACGGCCCCCGTCGCGCCGCACGACGTCGTGGCGGACGATGTCGCAGACCACCTTGGCCACCGAGGCCGACACGACCGCACCGTCGGGCGTCATCTCGTCGGCCCAGTCCAGGCTGCAGACCTTCTCCAGCACCGCCGTCGTCCGCTCGCCGGTCAGGCGGAACATGGCTCTGGCGTGGGTGTGGTCGACGACGCTGACGTGCCCGGTCCGATCGAGGCCGTCGATCACCGCCTCGGCCGCCCGGGAAGAGCCGAGCACCATCCACTCGCCGGGGCGCTGGCCGCAGACCAGCGCGTCGCCCGCCGGCCGACTCCGGCCGAAGCCCACCTCGAGGCCGCGCGCGGCTGCCGTGCCCTCGGCCGCCCGCACGAGCAGCTTGGTCACCGACGACGCGTCGGTGAGGGCCAGGTCGCCGTCGGCGACGGGGTAGTCCCCGACGACCGGGCTCTCGAAGGCCGGCCGGTCAGCCACGGAGCCGCTCTCCCTCGGGATCGAAGTGAGCGTGATGCTCCATGACCCGGGCCGTGATGCGACGGCCGTCGAGCATCACGACGGTCACGACGGCACCCGGGGTCGACGCCTCGGGCGCCACCTGACCGAGGCAGATCGACCGACCCAGCGTGGGCGACATGCGCGACGAGGTGATCCGCCCGATGATCTCGTTGGTGCCGGTCCGCACGATCTGGGCCGCCTCGGCCGGCAGCTCCGACGGGTCGGTCGGCTGGAGCGCCACCAGGTGCGACCCATCACCGTCGACGGCCCAGGCCAGCTCGGGCTTGCCGACGAAGTCCTCCTTGTCCAGCTTGATCAGCGCGGTCAGGCCCGTGGTCGGCGCCTTGGTCAGGCCGTCGGTGTCCTGGCCGACGACGAAGTGACCCTTCTCGAGGCGCATGATCCGTTGGGCCTCCAGGCCGAAGGGGCGCACGCCGAGGTCGGCACCGGCGTCGAGCAACGACTGCCAGACGTGCAGGCCGTGGCCGGACGGCACGTGCAGCTCGAAGGACAGCTCGCCGGTGAACCCGATGCGCCACATGACGCAGTTCGGCACCGACGCGACCGTGCCGGTGCGGACCCGCATGTACGGGAAGGCCGCGGGGTCGAGGTCGACGTCGGCGACCAGCCGCGCCACCAGCTCGCGCGACCTCGGCCCCGCCACGTTGATGCTGGTGTACCCGGTCGTCACGGGCGTGACGTGCACCTGCCAATCGGGGTGCTCGGTCTGCAACCAGTTCTCGACCCACTCCCACACCGTGGCCGCCCCCGAGCTGGTGGTCGTCATGAGGTAGTGCTCGTCGGCCAGCCGACCGGTCACCCCGTCGTCGAGCACCACGCCGTCGTCGGCGCACATGATCCCGTAGCGCACCGAGCCGACCGCCAGCTTCGTCCACGTGTTGGTGTAGAGGTGGTTGAGGAGCCGGGCGACGTCGGGCCCCTGGAGGTCGAGCTTTCCCAGCGGCGTGACGTCGGTGATCCCCACCCGCTCCCTCGTGTTGCGGACCTCGGCCTCCGGGTGGCCGTAGTGCTCGGGGCGGATCCACGCTCCGGCGACGATCGGCACCGCGCCGTTGGCCTCGTGCCACGGCTGGATCGACGACACCCGCACCGGCTCGAACACCCGCCCGCCCAGCGCGCCGAGCGTGACCGGCGCATAGGGCGGTCGCCACACGGTGGTCCCGACCTCGCCGATGGTCTGCCTGCGTGCCTCGGCCAGCACCGCCACGGTGTTGACCGTCTCGAGCTTGCCCTGGGCCGGGCCCATGGTTGCCGTCGTGTACCGCTTGAGCAGCTCGACGGAGTCGTAGCCCTCCTCGGCCGCAGCCACGAGGTCCTTCGAGCTCACGTCCTCGGAGAAGTCGACGATGCCGTGGCTGCTCGAGCGGAACAGGGCCGGGTGCGGATCGCGGGGCAACGGCTCTCGCTCGTCGACCGGCCAGGCCGGCTCGGGCCCCTCCAGCGGTCGCGCCCGCGCCGTCGCAGTCCGCAGGCGGTGCCCGACGACGGCCGCCCGCTCGGCGGCGAGCCGACCGGTCGCCCGACCGTGCTCGACCAGCTGGTCGAGCGAACCGTCGCCGGCCAGGCCGCCGGTCGTCAGCACGGTGTCGACGTCGGCGGCCGGGAAGAACCGGGCCGTGGTCTCGTCGTACACCGGACGGTCGCCGGCCATGTTGAGCAGCGAGGTCGGGGCGGTCCACCCGACCGCCGTCACCAGGAGGTCGGCCGCTACCCGCGACCCGTCGCCGAGCTCGACCGTCGACACCGATCGCGCCGACCCGTGCGCCGCGACCACCGTCCCGCCCTCCCTGGCATCGACGATGCGCGCCACCTCGACCCCGGCCCGCTCGAGATCGCGGGCCGCGGCGTCGCCGTCGGCGTTGGCGGTGAGGACGACCGCCCGCTCGCCAGGCTTGACCGCGTACAGGTTGATCAGCCGCCGCACCGCGCCCGACAGCATGACACCGGGCTTGTCGTTGCCGGCGAAGACGTAGGGCCGCTCGATCAGCCCCGGGGCGACGATCAGCACCTTGGCTCGCGCCTTGACCAGGCGCTCGACCGCGACCGGGTGGCTGCGCTGCACGACGGCGATCCAGTTGTCCTCGTAGCGACCGGTGACCGTGGAGTCGGTGAGGACCTCCACCCCTGCCGCCGCCACCGCCGTTCGGAGCTCGGCGGCGAGCGCCCGCTCGCGGTCGCCGCCCCACCGGAGATGCCCCCCCACCCCATGGTCGTGCTCGACGAGCATCACGTCCGCTCCCGCCTCGGCCGCCCCGACTGCGGCCGCCATCCCCGCCGGCCCGCCGCCGGCGACGACGACGTCGGGGTGGGCGTAGCGCTTGTCGTGGTAGCCGTGCGGCGTGTCCGGGTCGACCCGCCCGCCGGGGGCGAAGGTCGTGAGCACCTTCTCGTAGGCCGGCCACAGGCGGCGCGGGCGGATGAACGTCTTGTAGTAGAAGCCGGCGCTGAGGAACCGACCTACCAGCCCGTTGGCCGCCTTCACGTCGTGGTCCAGCGATGGCCACGCGTTCTGCGGCTCGATCACCATCCCGCCCTCGACCAGGCGGTGACCGGACCGGACGTTGGGCTCGTCGCCCACCTGGACGAAGCCGTTCGGATCCCAGTAGTCGGCCGTGAGGTAGCCGCGCGGGCGGTGGTACTTCATGCTGCGCGAGACGACGCTCACGCCGTTGGCGACGAGGGCCGAGGCGATGGTGTCACCGGCGAAGCCGGCCAACCGCTTGCGGTCCCAGGTGAACGAGACCGGTGACGACCGGTCGATCAGCTCACCGGGCTGGACCGGCAGGCGGCGGCCGGTCACGCCGTACCGCCGAGCTTGCTGCCGGGCAGCGGCGGGGAGCGGAACTCGTTGGTGGCCGTGTTGCGCTCGAGCGTGAAGTACCGGCGACAGCCGGCCCGGCAGTACCAGGTCTCGCGCAGCCAGCCGGCCGGGTTGTCCTCGAGGTACAGGTAGTCGCGCCACTCGGCGGGCTCGACCCCGTTCGGGTCGGGACGGCGGCGCGCCTCACCGACGTAGCGCAGGTCGGCGGCGTTGCGGGGACCGCAGTAGGGGCAGGGGACCAGGAGCATGGTGGAGACGTCAGTGGCCGACCGCGGCCGCCCCCTTCTCGCCGACCAGATCGCCGGCCGGGAAGCGCGACAACCCGAACGCGGCGATCAGCTTCGGGGTCTGCTGGGTGGCGATGCACTCGGCCATGGTCTCGCCCGAGACCGGGCCGGCCTTGAACCCGTAGGTCCCCCAGCCCACGTCGCAGAGGAACCCGTCGACCGGCGTGAAGCCCATGATCGGGGAGTAGTCGGGGGTCATGTCGCACAGGCCGGCCCACTGGCGGAGGAGCCGCATGCGGGAGACCGCCGGCATCAGCTCCAGGATGTGCCCGGCCAGCTCTTCGGTGAACTCGAGGCTGCCCCGCACCGAGTAGTTGTTGTACGGATCGACCGAGGCCCCGAAGACCAGCTCGCCCCGGTCGGTCTGGCTCACGTAGACGTGCAGCGAGCCGGACACGACGACGGTCGGCAGGAAGACCTTGACCGGCTCGGTGACCGCCGCCTGGAGGGGGCGGGTCGAGATCGGCAGCCGCAGCCCGGCCATCGCCGCGACCAGGCTGGCCCAACCGGCCGTGCAGTTCACGACGATCGGAGCCGAGACGTCGCCGCGGTTGGTGCGCACGCCGGTC
>JBFJYB010000139.1:0-6829 GCA_041622835.1 Acidimicrobiales bacterium
ATCCTCGACGCCAAGGACGACGACCGCGACCCGTTCTTCGTGGCGGTCCAAGTCCACACGTGGATCCACGGCATCGTCGACCTGTGCGGCAACCACGAGAAGATGCCGTGGCCCGACACCGCGGCGCTGCTCGACGACCTGACGGCTCGGCTGGGTCTCGACTGACGGGCGGCACGTGCTAGGACCGTCCCCGTGATGGTGCGATGACCACCTTGCGCGGACGCTGGAACTTCGGCCCGGGCGACGTCGTGGCCGGCGTCAGCGTCGCCGCGGTCCTGATCCCGCAGTCGCTGGCCTACGCCGAGATCGCCGGGCTGCCCCCCGAGACCGGGCTGTTCGCCGCCGCGCTGCCACTGCTGTTCGCCGCGCCGTTCGTGTCGTCCCCGTGGCTGCAGACCGGTCCGGTCGCGCTGACCAGCCTCCTCACGCTCGGCGCGCTGGCCGGCCAGGCTCCGGTGGGCAGCGCCGAGTACGTCGAGGCCGCGGCCCTGCTGGCTCTGGTCGTCGGCGTCACCCGCGTCGCGTTGGGCGTGGCTCGGCTCGGCGTCGTGGCCTACCTGATGTCGGAACCCGTGCTGGCCGGCTTCACCGCCGCCGCCGCCATCTTGATCTCGGCCTCCCAGCTACCGACCGCGCTGGGCGTGCCCCGGCCCGACGGAGGCGTGCTGCGACGGGCCGGCCACGCCATCGGGCATCCCGGCGACTGGTCGTCGGAGGCGATCGTGATGGCCGCCGTCACCGTCGCCCTCGTCCTCGGAGGTCGCCTCCTCCACCGGATGTTCCCGGGCGTGCTGCTCGCCGTGGTCGGGGGCCTGACCTACAGCGCGACGAGCGACTACGACGGCTCGACGGTCGGACGGCTGCCCGAGGGCTTCCCCGATCTGTCGCTCGACCTCCCGTTCGGCGAGCTCGGCGGGCTCGTCGTGCCCGGCATCGTCATCGCCCTCGTGGGGTTCGCCGAGCCGGCGTCGATCGCCCGGACCTTCGCGGCGGCGACCCGGACCCGCTGGAGCTCGAACCGCGAGTTCGTCAGCCAGGGCGTCGCCAACCTGGTGGCGGCCGTGTCGGGAGGCTTCCCGGTCGGCGGCTCGTTCTCGCGGAGCTCGCTCAACCGGTTCGCCGGCGCCCGGAGCCGCTGGAGCGGCGCCGTCACCGGTGCGGTGGTGCTGGCCTTCCTCCCGGTCGCGGGGGTCCTCGAGCAGCTCCCCACCGCCATCCTCGCCGCCATCGTCATCGCCGCGGTGGTGCCGCTCATCCGGCTCGGGCCCCTCGTGCGGTTCTGGCGCGAGTCGGTCCCGCAGGCGTTGGTCGGCACCGGCACCTTCGTCGCGACCCTGGCCACGTCGCCCCACGTCGAGTACGGCGTGCTGATCGGGATCGGCCTGGCCGTGTGCGTCCACCTCTACCGGGAGCTCCCGATCCACTACGACATCCGGCGCGAGGGCACGACGCTGCGCATCCGACCCTCGGGCGTGGTGTGGTTCGGCTCGGCCCACCAGCTCGAGGTCGACGTGATCGGCGATATCGCCGAGCATCCCGACGCCGAGCTGCTGGTGATCGACCTGTCCGGCACCGGTCGCGTCGACTACAGCGGCGGGGTGGTGCTGCGGCGCCTGGTGGAGGAGGCCGAGAGCGCCGGGCTGCGTGTCCGGATCGTCGGTGTGCCGGCCCATGCTCGAAGGCCCGTGCGGATCCACCTGGCCGGGCACGGGGACCCGGCCGAGGTGGAGGAGTAGCAGACTAGTGCCCGTGCGCGACGCCGTCGGACGCGGGACCCGGTGACCCCGGACGGCCGGGGGTGCGCCCGAGGCGCGCCACCACGTTCTGCATGACCACCCCGTCGACGTCGGTCACCGACGCCCGCTCCCGCACGTGGGGGTCGGCCAGCACCTCCGACATCGAGTAGACGAGCGCGACCGCGGCGTCGATGTCCTCGAAGGCCCCCATCACCTCGGCCGCCGACCGGCCGGCGATCCAGCCGGTCATGAGCTCCTCGAGCGACTCCCGGTGGACCAGACGATCGGCGAAGGTCGCGAACCGGTCGTCGTCGGCCACGCCGAGCAGGCCGAGCACGCGGCGCGCCACCGTGTCCGACGACGCCGACACCGCGACCCACCGGCCGTCGGCGCACCGGTAGGTGCCGCGGGGCGAGCTGTAGGGGATCCCGGCTCCGAGGCGGGGCTGCTCGTAGCCGAGGTGGGCGTTGGCCGCCGGCAACGGGCCCAGGAGCTGAAGGGCGGTGTCGAGCAGGCTGACGTCGACGTCTTGTCCCTCGCCGGACTCCCGGGCATGCCACAGCGCCACCATCGTCGCGAAGGCCCCAGCCAGGGCGCTCACCTCGTCGGTCAGGGCGACCGGTGGGAGCAGGGGCTGCCCGCCGGGCAGCCCGCAGAGGTCGGCGTACCCGCTCATGGCCTCGGCCATGGTGGCGAAGCCCGGCCGCTGGGCATAGGGCCCGGTCTGACCGAAACCGGTGACCCTGACGACGACGAGCCGGGGGTTGCGGGCCCGGAGCCGTTCGGGCCCGAAGCCGAGCGCCTCGAGCTTGCCGGGCCGCATGTTCTCGACCAGCACGTCGGCGTCGTCGGTCAGGGCGAGGAAACGGTCGCGATCGTCGTCGCGGACGAGGTCGAGGGTGATGCACCGCTTCCCCCGGGCGACCAGCTTCCAGTAGAACGAGTCGGGGTCGCCCTCGGGTGTCCAGCCGAGCCGGCGGGCCGGGTCGCCCTCGGGTGGCTCGACCTTCAGGACCTCGGCCCCGAAGTCGGCGAGATGGCGGGCGATACCCGGACCGGCGACGAGCGTCGCCAGGTCGACCACACGGACGCCGGCCAGCGGCCCCGAGGTGGTCACCGAGGCTCCTTCGGAAGGCCGAGGAGGCGCTCGCCGACGATGTTGCGCTGGATCTGCGAGGTGCCACCGGCGATCCGGCCACCCGGCGCGCCCAGCAGGCGCCTGGCCTCGGGCCCGTCCAGCAGCGCCGTCGGGCCGGCCAGGTCGGCTCGCAGCACCGCCTCGTCGAACATCATCTCCGTCGCGCCCAGCTTGGCGAGCGACGAGGCGACCGAGGCCCCTGCGCCCTGGCGCTGGCCCATGGCGAGGTAGGCCCGGGCCCGAGCCACGATCTCGGCCAGCCGTTGCTCGGCCACCGGGTCGAGCTCTCCCCCCAGGTCGATCAGGGCGTCGATGCGGCGCGACATCGCCACGAGGGCGGCGCCGATCGAGCCCCGCTCGTTGGTCAGGGTCTCCATCCCGACCCGCCACCCCTCGTTCCGCGGACCGAGCAGCGCATCGGCCGGGAGGCGCACGTCGGTGAGGAACACCTCCTCGAACTCGGCCTCTCCGGTCATCTGACGAAGGGGCCGGGTCTCGATGCCCGGGCTGGACATGTCGACGACGAAGAAGGAGATGCCCCGGTGCCGTGGTGCGCCCGGATCGGTCCGCGCCATCAGGATCCCCCACTGGCTGATGCTGGCGCCGCTGCACCACACCTTCTGCCCGTTGACCACGAACTGGTCACCGTCGGCCTCGGCGCGGGTGGACAGCGCCGCCAGGTCGCTGCCGGCCCCCGGCTCGGAGAACAGCTGGCACCAGATCCGGTCGGCCGCGATGATCGGCCGCAGGTGCTCGGCCTGCTGGGCCGCGGTCCCGAACCGCAGCAGCGCCTGGCCGGCCAGCACGTAGCCGACCATGTTCACGAACGGCGGCACCTCGGCTCTGGCGCACTCCTCGACCCAGATCGACTGGTGCTCGGCGCTGAGGCCACGGCCGCCGTGCTCGACCGGCCAGTGGATCCCGGCCCACCCGTCGGCCAGCAGCCGCTTCTGCCACGCCACGCCCTCGTCCCGCAGCCGGGCCGGGAGGATGGCGCCGTAGTCCGGGGGCGCATGCTCTCGGTTGGCGTCCAACCAGGTGCGCGCCTGGTGCCGGAAGCTCTCGACATCCACGGCGCCACCGTAGGGCGCTCGGATACTGTGCCGTCGACCCGACCTCCAGGAGACCGCCCATGTTCGACTTCACCGGCCAGACCGTCCTGATCACCGGCGCCTCGTACGGCCTCGGCGAGGTGTTCGCCCAGCGCTACGCAGCCGCCGGCGCCGACCTCGTGCTGACCGCCCGATCCACCGACCTGCTCGAGGCGGTGGCCGACGAGTGCCGGGCCCAGGGCTCCCGGGTCACCACCGTCACCGGCGACGTGTCGGTCGAGGACGACGTGACCAACGTGGTGTCGAGCGGGATCGAGGCCCACGGGAGCATCGACGTGCTGGTCAACAACGCCGGCATCAGCGAGATCCGGGGCTTCGCGGCCGAGCGCTTCCCGACCGACGTGTTCGACACCCACGTCGCGGTCGACCTCAAGGGGGCCTGGCTCTATCTCCGCGAGGTCGGCCGGCACATGCTCGAGGGGAACGGCGGGTCGATCGTCAACATCTGCTCGATCATGGCGAGTGGGGCCAACGAGCTGAACGTGATCGCCTACACCGCGGCGAAGGGCGCACTCCGGAACCTCACCCAGCAGCTGGGATGCGAGTGGGCCGACCGGGGCGTGCGGGTCAACGCGGTGTCACCCGGCTTCATCATGACCGACATGATCCGCAGTGCGGTCGAGGGCACGCCCAACGCCGACTACATCGCCAGCCGGACGCCGATGCGCCGCTTCGGCGAGGCCGAGGAGGTCGCCAACGCGGTCCTGTTCCTCTCCTCGGACCTGGCCGGCTACATCACCGGCCACGACCTGCTCGTCGACGGAGGCACCAACGCGGGGAACGGGTGGTGGCAGGTCCCGCCCATCCACTACGAGTGGAACCGCGACACCCACCCCCAGGTTCCCGGTCGCTACGAGGGGCTCCAGCCGCGCCCGGCCGGACTCGAGGCCATGGCCGACGGCATACCGGGCGTCCACTTCCCGCTGCCCGACGCATGATCCGAGCCGCGGTCGCCGTCCACGCCGGCGCGACCTCGCGGGTGGACGATGCCGACGAGCTGGCGGAGGCGTGTACGGCGGCGGCCGACGCCGGCTGCCGCGTGCTCGACGGGGGCGGCAGCCCGCTCGACGCGGTCGAGGCGGCGGTGCGGCTGCTCGAGGACGATGCCCGGCTGAACGCCGGCACCGGCGCGGCACTGACCGCCACCGGCGACATCGAGCTGGACGCCTCGGTGATGGAGGGCACGTCCCGGAAGGCGGGCGGCGTGGCCGCGCTCGGTCCGGTGGATCACCCGGTGTCGGTGGCCCGAGCCGTGCTCGAGCGGGGCCGCCACGTGCTGTACGCCGGGCCAGGAGCCGACCGTTTCGCACGCGCCGCCGGCTTCGAGCCCGTCGACGCGTCGGCGCTGATGACCGAGCGGTCCAGGGCCTTGCTCCACGCCTGGCTGGAGCGGCACGAGCCACCTCCGGTGCTCGACACGGTCGGCGCGGTGGCCGTCGACGGCGCCGGGCGCACGGCCGCCGCGACCAGCACCGGCGGTCTGGTCGGCCAGGAGCCGGGGCGGGTCGGGGACTCGCCGATTCCCGGTGCGGGCAGCTATGCCGACGACCGGCGAGGGGCGGTGTCCACCACCGGCGAGGGCGAGGCCATCCTCCGCGCCGTGTTGGCCTTCGACGCGGTCGGGCGGCTGGCCGGCACCGAACCGCAGGCGGCGGCCGACGCCGCCATCGCTCGGCTGGGGGACGACTACGGGGGGCGTGGGGGCCTGATCCTGATCGACGCGCGAGGGCGCGTGGCGGCCGCCTACAACACGCCCTCCATGCCGTGGGCCGCCGCGTGGGTCGACGGGGAGCGATCGAATTCGCACGCGGTCGACGACCGCGTCTAAAATTGATCTCGTGGTCAATTAGCAGGTTGACCCCTCCAACACCGCACTGGCCGGAGGTCCCCGTCGGGGGAGCGGCAGGAGCCTCCGGTCGGTTCGGCAACCCGCCCCCGCCACCGGAGCCCTGCACAGACGGGTGCCCATCGCCTAGCCTCGGGTCGGGCGCGGCCGCCACGACGAGGGGGACACATGCGCATCGGGACCATCGTTGCCGGCAAGGGTGACCGGGTGGCCACGATCACCCCGGAGGCCACCATCGCCGACGCGGTCCAACGGCTGGCCGACGAGGGCGTGGGCGCGCTGGTCGTCTCGACCGACGGGGCCCGCATCGACGGCATCATCAGCGAGCGCGACATCGTGCGCAGCCTGGGCCGTGGCCAGAGCGGAGCCCTGGCGCTGCGGGTCGACGACCTGATGACCAGCGAGGTCGTCACCTGCTCCCCGAGTGACACCGTCGACACCCTGATGGCGATCATGACCGACAAGCGGATCCGGCACGTACCGATGATCGAGGACGACCGGCTGGCCGGCATCGTCAGCATCGGCGACGTGGTGAAGTGGCGCCTCCACGAGCTGGAGGAGGAGGCCCAGCACCTCAAGGACTACATCACCGGGCGATAGCGCTCCTCGCCTACTCCTCCAGGATCGACCCGAGGCTCTCGGCCGCCTCGATGAACTCCTCGATCATCTCGTAGACCACCTGCCGGGTCGTCTTGACCTTGCTCATCGAGCCGACCACCTGGCCGACGAAGTAGTTCGACAGCTCGGCCGCGCCGGAGCCCTCGGTGTGGGCAGCCCGGTCGATGCGGCGCTGCGCCTCGGCGACCAGCACCGACTGCAGCGGCATGCCCAGTGGATCGGGAGTGTCGTCGCGGGCCCACTCGTCGGTCCACGCCGAGCGCAGCTGGCGGGCCGGCTTCCCCGTGAGCGAGGGCGAGCGCAGCGTGTCGGCCGAGCTGGCGGCCAGGAACTTGCGCTTGACCGTCGGGTGGGTCTCGGCCTCCTCGGTGGTGAGCCA
>JBFJYB010000140.1:0-6815 GCA_041622835.1 Acidimicrobiales bacterium
AGGACGAGGCGGCGCGCCTGGCCGGGATGCCCACCGTCATCTACCTGCTCGAGGACCCGGTGCTCGACGACACCTACTTCGTCCCGCCGGTCCGGTATCCCGACGGTCGCCTCTATCTGAAGGTAGGCGGGTCGAGTGCCGGCGTCAGGCCGTTCCAGACCGCCGAGGAGAAGCGAACGTGGATGTCGGGCCCCGCCGACGATCACCTGGCTGCGCTGAGGTCCGCGGTCGAGACGGTGCTGCCCTCGGTCTCGTTCCGATCGTGGCAGGCCAAGCCCTGCCTGATCTCCGACACTCCGAGCGGCTTCCCCTACGTCGACCAGATCGACGACGGCTTCTTCGTCGCCCTGGCCGGGAACGGACATGCGGCGAAGTCGGCCGACGCCATCGGAGCACTGGCCGCCGGGCTCGTCACCGACGGCCGATGGAGCGACCCGGACCTCGATCAGGGATCGTTCGCCGCCCGCTTCGGGCGCTTCGACCCCGGCCCCGGCTCCCGCCACGGAACGTGATCCGCCCCGCCCCCGGTACCGTGCCCGCTCGTGGCTGTCCGATCCGACCTCCGCAACGTGGCGATCATCGCCCACGTGGACCATGGCAAGACGACGCTCGTCGACGCCATGTTGCGCCAGTCGGGCGCGTTCCGAGCTGGCGAGGACCCGACCGAACGGGTCATGGACTCGATGGATCTCGAACGCGAGAAAGGCATCACGATCCTGGCCAAGAACGCCGCGGTTCGCTACCAGGGGGTGAAGGTCAACATCGTCGACACGCCCGGTCACGCCGACTTCGGCGGCGAGGTCGAACGCGCGCTCACCATGGTCGACGGGGTGCTGCTGCTCGTCGACTCGTCGGAGGGTCCCCTCCCCCAGACCCGGTTCGTGCTGCGCAAGGCGCTGGCGGCCGACCTCCCCGTGGTCCTGGTCGTCAACAAGATCGATAGGTCCGACGCCCGCATCGCCGAGGTCGTCGACGAGACCTACGAGCTGTTCTTCGATCTCGACGCCGGCGAGCACCAGATCGACTTCCCGATCGTCTACACCGACGCCAGGCGGGGCACCGCCACCACCAGCCTGGCCGAGCCCGGGCGCGACCTCCGGCCGCTCTTCGATGTCCTCGTCGAGCACGTGCCGCCCCCGGCCTTCGACCCGGACCACCCGACCCGGGCGTGGGTCACCAACCTCGACGCGTCCCCCTATCTCGGTCGGATCGCCCTGTGCCGGGTCGACAGCGGCACGATCCGGCGGGGGGCCGAGGTCACCTGGTGTCGAGCCGACGGCACGATGGTGCCGGCCCGGATCGGGACGCTGACCGTCACCGAGAACCTCGACCGGGTCGAGGTCGACGAGGCCGGCCCCGGGGAGCTCATCGGCGTCTCGGGGATCGACGAGGTGACGATCGGCGAGACCCTGGCCGACGTCGCCGACCCTCGCCCCCGTCCCGTCATCACCGTCGACGAGCCGACGCTGTCGATGACGATCGGCGTGAACTCGTCGCCGCTGGCCGGTGGCGACGGCACCAAGCTGACGGCCAGGCAGATCCAGGCCCGGCTCGACGCCGAGTTGGTCGGCAACGTGTCGTTGCGGGTGCTGGCCACCGACCGCCCCGACACCTGGGAGGTCCAGGGTCGAGGCGAGCTCCAGCTCGCGGTCCTGGTCGAGATGATGCGCCGCGAGGGCTTCGAGCTCACGGTCGGCAAGCCGGCTGTGCTCACCCGCGAGATCGACGGGAAGCTCCACGAGCCCACCGAGCGCCTGACCGTCGACGTCCCCGAGGAGCACGTCGGGGTGGTCACCCAGCTCCTCGGCGAGCGCCGAGCCCGCCTCCAGGACATGACGAACCACGGAACCGGTTGGGTGCGGCTCGACTACGTGGTCGCGGCCCGGGCGCTGATCGGCTTCCGCACCGAGCTCCTCACCGAGACCCGGGGCACCGGGCTCCTCCACCATGTGTTCGAGGGCTGGGAGCCCTGGATGGGTGAGCTGCGGCGCCGCCAGAGCGGGAGCATCGTGGCCGACCGGACCGGCGTCGCCACGCCCTACGCCATCACCGCACTGCAAGAGCGCACGACGCTGTTCATCGGCCCGAGCGAGCAGGTCTACGAGGGGATGATCGTCGGCGAGAATCCTCGCGCCGAGGACATGGACGTCAACATCTGCCGGGAGAAGAAGCAGACCAACATCCGGGCCGCAGCCAGCGACGACACGGTCAGGCTCACGCCGCCCAAGCGGCTCTCGTTGGAGCAGGCGCTCGAGTACATCGCCGACGACGAGTGCGCCGAGGTGACCCCCGGGGCCGTCCGGCTCCGCAAGCGGGCACTCGGTGCCGGCGAGCGGGCCAGAGCGCTGAAGCGGCTCAAGGCCGACCGCTCGGCCTGAGCGGTCGGCTCAGCCGAGCGCGGCGGGCAGGTCGGCCGCGATCTCCTCGGGGGTGACCTGGGGCTCGTACCGCCGCACGACCTTCCCGTCTCCGTCGACGAGGAACTTGGTGAAGTTCCACACGATGTCGGAGCTGTCGCCTTCGCCGGGCTGCTCGCTCTTCAGGAACGTGTACAGCGGCGACTCGCCCTCGCCGTTCACCTCGATCTTGGCGAACATCGGGAACGTCACGCCGTACTCCGAAGTGGCGAACTCCTTGATCTCGGCGTTGGTGCCGGGCTCCTGGTCGGCGAACTGGTTGCAGGGGAAGCCGAGGACGACCAGATCGTCGTTGTCGTCGTGAAGCGCACGCAGACCTGCGTACTGAGGGGTGAGGCCTCACTTGCTGGCGACGTTCACCACCAGACACGCCCGGCCTCGAAAGTCGGCCAGCGGCACGGTGTCGCCGTCGATCGACGTCAGCTCGAAGTCGTGAAACCCGGTCATCATGTGTCCTCCTGTAGGGGGCGGGCCTGCCGGCACAGGCCACATCGTGGTCGTCGCGGCACCTATTGGTAGGACGGGTGCAAGACGAACGGCAGCTCGGTCGTGAAGTTCTCGATCACGACGATGCCCGTATAGAGGCCGGGGTCGTATCCCTGGGCGGTGACGGGGAGGTCCCAGACGCCGGCGGGCACGTCCATGCTCCACGTGCCGTCGTCGGCCGACGTGGTCTGGTGCTCGTCGCCGCCGGCCTCCGGCCTGGCGGAGACGGTCGCCCCGGAGATGGGCTGCATGTTCATGATGTTGCGTACCGAGCCGGCCAGTGTCCCGTTCGCCATGTGCGTCCTCCCGGCGCTTGAGTGCCCGGAGTGTAGTGGTCGCCGACGCGGTCTCGGCGCGAATGCGAGACTGCGGCGGTGGGACTGCTGGCGTGGATCGGAATCGGGTTCGTGGCCGGGCTTCTGGCCCGCATCATCGTGCGGCCCGGGCACCGGCTCGGTTGCCTCGGGACCGTCGCCGTCGGCCTGGTCGGGTCGCTCGTCGGAGGCACCCTGGCGAACCTCCTCGCCGGGGACGGCTTCGACGTCGCGGCCAGCGGGATCGTCGGCTCGGTGCTGGGAGCGACACTGATACTGGCCTTCGCCCGCCTGCAGACCCGGCGACCCGAACCGCCCGGGCCGCCCGGGCGGCCACCGTCGCACTAGCGTGGCCATCGGTGGACGACATGGTGGTCGAGGCGCGGGGGCTGACCAAGCGGTACGGCGGCATCGCGGTCGTCGACGACCTCGACCTCGAGGTACGGCGGGGCGAGGTGCTCGGCATCCTCGGGATGAACGGCGCCGGCAAGACCACCGCGGTCGAGTGCATCCAGGGGCTGCGCCACCCTGACGCCGGATCGGTCCGCGTGTGCGGGCTCGACCCGATCTCGGACCGGCGCTCGCTGGTCGACCGCATCGGCAGCCAGCTACAGGACTCGGCTCTCCCCGACCGGATGAAGGTCGAGGAGGCGATCCGGCTGTTCGCGGCTCCGGGGGCGGCATCGGTCGAGGCGACCCTCGACTCGTGGGGGCTGACCGAGCACCGACGGGCGCCGTTCGCGTCGCTGTCGGGCGGGCAGCAGCAGCGGCTGTTCGTGGCCCTCGCCCTGCTCAACGACCCCGAGGTCGTCTTCCTCGACGAGCTGACCCAGGGGCTCGACCCGCACGCCCGGATGATGGTCTGGGATCTCGTCCGCCGGTTGCGCGACGGCGGCACGACCGTCGTGCTGGTCACCCACTTCTTCGACGAGGCCGAGATCCTCTGCGACCGCCTGATGGTCATGCGCGACGGGGAGGCGGTCGCCCGGGGGACGCCGATCGAGCTGATCGGATCCTTCGGCTCGGCCGCCATCGTGACCTTCACACCGCCCCCCGGCGTCGACCCGGCCCAGGCGTTCGGGCGGCTGCCCGGGCTCGACCGCCTCGAGCACCATGGCGAGCGGGTCCGCCTGATCGGCTCACGGGCGCTGATCGCCCATGCCGGCGCCGCGCTCGTGGCAGCCGGGCCCGTACCCGACGACCTGAGCGTGGAGCAACCCGATCTCGAGCACGTGCTGCTTCCCGCGCTGAAGGGCGACCGGTGACCGACCTCACCATGCTGCGCCGCATGACGGTGAGCGAGCTGCGGCTGGCGGCCAGGGAGCCGCTGGTGCTCTCCTTCGTGTTCGCCTTTCCCGTCGTCCTGGTCCTGGTGCTGGGCGGGATCTTCGACGAGGACGACACCGCGTTCGAGGGTGCGATCCCCTCGGACTTCTACGCGGCGGCCTACGTGGCGGTCGCCGTCGGCGCCATCGGGCTGATCATGCTGCCCACCCAGATCGCGGCCTACCGCGAGCGGGGCGTGCTGCGCCGCTTCCGGGCCGCCGGTGTGTCGGGCTGGGTGTTCCCGGCCGCCATCGGGCTGGTCAGCCTGGTCATGGCGACGATCGCGACCGGGCTGGTGCTGGCCACCGCCGCAGTCAGCTACGGGGTGCCCGGGCTCGAGCTCCCGGCGCGGACGTTGCTCTACGGCCTGCTGGCGGCGATCGCCTTCGTGGCCTTCGGGATCCTGCTGGGCTGGCTGATGCCCAGCGCCCGGTCGGCGCAGGGAATCGGTCTCACCCTCTTCATCCCGATGTTCCTGCTGGGGGGCGGCGGCCCGCCGCCCGAGGCGCAGACCTCGGCCATGAACACCATCGCCGACTGGCTGCCGTTGACCCACGTGCTGCGGGCCATCCAGGAGCCATGGCTCGGCATCGGCGGCGGCAACGACCACGCCGTCGTCCTCGCCGCCATGTTCGTCGTGTGCACGGCCGGCTGGGTCTACCTGTCGGAGCGTTCGACCGCGTCGTAGCGGGCCACGGGAACGTTCGCGGTCGTCGGAGAGTTTCCCTCGGCATCGGCTCGACCATCGATCAGCTCGCTGCCCGGCCCTGGCTGTTGCGGACGGCGGCCGTGATCGGTCTCGTCGCAGTCGCCGCCATCGCTCTCCCGGTCATCGCCGGTGGCGGGAACCCTGCAGGGTTTCGAGATGCCGAGCGGGCCGACCCGCAGGACGTCTACAGCCCGGTTGCGGCCGGCGAGGACCTGCCGGCCGGCTTCTACCAGGCCGTGCCCCGCGACTTCATCGCGCCGATCTACGAGCCCGAGTTCGCAGAGGCCTCGTCGGTGGCCTGGCCCGACGACGCCGACGTGATCGGCGTGGCCCTGGGCGACGAGGCGAAGGCCTACCCGATCAGCCTGCTCAACGCTCGCGAGATGGTGGTCGACGTGATCGACGACGTGCCGATCCTGGTCACCTGGTGCCCGTTGTGCGGCACGGCCATGGCCCATCGGCGTCAGCTCGACGGCGAGACCCTGATGTTCGGGACGCAGGGCGCACTGTGGCGCAGCGCCATGACGTGGTGGGACCACGACACCGGCAGCATCTGGAGCCAGCCGTTGGGTGAGGCGATCGCCGGGCCCCGCACCGGCGAGATGCTCGAGTTGTTGCCGGCCGAGCTGACGTCGTGGGGTGCGTGGAGGAACGGTCACCCCGAGACCCTGGCTCTCGACGTGCCCGCCCGCGCGACCCGATTCGACCTGGGCGACTTCCGCATCGTCGTGGACTTCGACACCGAGGTCCGGGGCTACCCCGTCGTCTACCTGCGAGAGGTCGGGGTGGTGAACGACGTGGTGGCCGGGACGGAGATCGCAGTCGTCAGCGACCCCACCGACCCCGATCGCTGGGCCGTCTTCTCGCGACGCGTCGGCGACACCGTCGTCGAGCTCGAGATCGACGGCGACGGGCTCCGCGACCGGCTCACCGGCAGCACCTTCGACCCCGTCCACGGGACCGGCCTGAGCGGCACGCTCCGCGACGGCGGCCTGCTCCGGCTGCCGGCTCTCGCCGCCATGCCGGGCGGCGGGCCCACCAAGGCGCCGATCTTCGACGCCTTCTGGCCCGAAGGAACGGTCTGGCGCCCGGAACGCTGAGTGCCGACGCCGAGGGTCAGCCGTCGCAGGCGCAGCGGTTGAGGTTCGCCCAGTCGGTCAACGTGTGGCTGTTCCACATGTCACCGCGCCGGTTCTGCTCGAACATCTGCGCGCCGACGACCACCTGGCCGTCGGTCCGGACGTTGATCAGGCCGTAGTGGATCCCCCGGGCCGATGGCGCGCGAGCGAGCTCCGTCGAGAAGATGAGGGGTCGATCCCCGGCCGAGTACTTCCCGATCGCGCCCAGCGCGTCCGGTTGCGGGTGCCCGTAGTTCTGCTGATCCCCGGACGACACGACGGTGAGCCGTGGGCACACCGCCGACAGGAAGTGTTCGCTGAACTCCGAGGCACCGTGATGACAGGCCTTGGCCACGTCGACGCGGAACCGTTCGGGCGGCAGCCTCGCGAGCAGATGGTGCTCGCTCTGGTCGTTGAGGTCGCCGCCGAGGAGGAAGGTGCGTTC
>JBFJYB010000141.1:0-6802 GCA_041622835.1 Acidimicrobiales bacterium
GTGGACGCCCTCCACCGCGGCGTCCGTGCCGCCAGGAACCCCCGGCGCAAGGCCGCCGTCCAGCGGCGCGGCATGGACCAGGACTGGTCGTGGACGGGACCGGCCGAAGCCCACGTCGCCATGTACGAGCGGCTCGTCGGCCGCTGAACCGGCCCGGTCAGCCCCCCAGGCGCACCGTCTCGCCCTTGGCCACCACGACCACACCCGACTCCGACACCGTGTAGTGGGCCGAGTCGACGTCGGGGTCGTGACCGAGGCGCGCTTCCGGCGGGACGACGACGTTCTTGTCGAGCACCGCCCGGCTGACCTGGGCTCGCTCGCCCACGACGACGTCGTCGAGCAGGATCGAGTCCTCGACCAGTGCCCCGCCCGAGATGCGCACGCCCGGCGACAGGATCGAGTTGCGCACCTTGGCGCCGGCGACGACCGCGCCGTTGCTGAGCAGCGAGCGGCGCACCGACGACGAGCCGTGGTTGCCGTCGCGCACGACTTTGGCCGGGGGCAGGCTGCGGCCGAGCGTGAAGATCGGCCATTCGGCGTTGTAGAGGTCGAAGGCCGGGAAGTCCTCGACCAGGTCCATGTGGGCGTCGTAGTAGCTGTCGAGCGTCCCGACGTCTCGCCAGTAGTGGGGCCCTCCTTCCTGGCCGGGCACCTCGTTGTTGGTGAAGTCGTAGACGTGGGCCTCGCCCTTGCCCACCATCATCGGGATCAGGTCGCCACCGATGTCGTCGCCGGTCGCGTCGGTCGCGGCGTTCTCGTGCAGCAGGTCGACCAGCACGTCGGCGGTGAACACGTAGTTGCCCATCGACGCCAGCACCTGGTCGGGCGCGTCGGGAAGGCCGGCGACTTCGCTGGGTAACGGCTTCTCCTCGAACGCCTCGATCTTGGTCCCCTGGCCCGGAACGATCACGCCGAACTGGTCGGACTCGCGGCGGGCCACCCGGATGCCGGCCACCGTCACGCCGGCCCCCGAGTCGATGTGATGGTCGAGCATCTGGCGCGGGTCGATGCGGTAGATGTGGTCGGCACCGAACACGAACACGTAGTCGGGTCGCTCGTCGTCGATGAGGTTCAGGTTCTGGTAGATGGCGTCGGCCGAGCCCTGGAACCACCTCGGACCTCGTCGCATCTGGGCCGGGACCGAGGTCACATAGCTGCCCAGGAACGTGCTGAGACGCCAGGTGCGGGCGACGTGCACGTCGAGGCTGTGGCTCTTGTACTGGGTCAGGACGACGATCTTGCGGTAGCCGCCGTTGGCCAGGTTCGACAGGGGGAAGTCGATCAGGCGGTAGTGGCCCCCGAAGGGAACCGCGGGCTTGGCCCGATCGAGGGTCAGCGGCGCCAGGCGCTTGCCTTCGCCACCGGCCAGGACGATGCTCAGCACCCGGGGCCGAGCCAGGGTTTCGGACATCCCCAAGATTGGTCCATATCGTGACGGGATGGCTACTGCGCCGCCGACCCCGCCGCTGGGCGACCACGACCTGTGGCGCTTCGGCGAGGGCACCCACGACGGGCTGGCCCACCTGCTGGGTGCGCACCTCGATGGCGGCGGTTGCACGTTCCGGGTGTGGGCTCCGGCCGCGGCGGCCGTGGCGGTCGTCGGGGAGTTCAACGAGTGGGACGCGGGCGCCGATCCGCTGGCGCCGTCGCCGTCGGGAATCTGGGGCGGCCGGCTCGACGGCGTCTCGGCCGGCGACCGCTACAAGTACCGGGTCGTCTCGGCCGGGGGTGTGGCCCAGGACAAGGCCGATCCCGTGGGCTTCGCGTGCGAGGAGCCGCCGCGCACCGCGTCACGGGTGTGGCGGCTCGACTACCAGTGGGGCGACGACGAGTGGATGGCCGGCCGTGGGTCCGCCAACGGGCACGACGCACCCATGGCGATCTACGAGGTCCATCTCGGCTCCTGGCGCTACGAGCCCGGCGGCTACCGGGCGCTGGCGCCCCAGCTGGCCGACCACCTCGACCGCACCGGGTTCACCCACGTCGAGCTCATGCCGGTGATGGAGCACCCGTTCTACGGGTCGTGGGGCTACCAGACCACGGGCTACTTCGCGCCGACCGCGAGGTACGGGACACCCCAGGACCTCATGTACCTGATCGACACCCTGCACCAGCGGGGCTACGGCGTGCTGCTCGACTGGGTGCCGTCGCACTTCCCGACCGACGCCCACGGTCTGGCTCGCTTCGACGGCACGCACCTCTACGAGCACGCCGACCCGAAGCTCGGTTTCCACCCCGACTGGAAGAGCGCCATCTTCAACTACGACCGTCACGAGGTCCGGAGCTTCCTGCTGTCGAGCGCCCGGTTCTGGATGGAGCGGTATCACGCCGACGGTCTCCGCGTCGATGCGGTGGCGTCGATGCTCTACCGCGACTACTCGAGGTCCGACGGCGAGTGGATCCCCAACGTGCACGGCGGTCGGGAGAACCTGGGCGCCGTCGGGTTCCTCCAGGAGCTCAACCGCCGCGTCTACCTGCATCACCCCGATGCGGTGACCATCGCCGAGGAGTCCACCGCCTGGCCGGGAGTCTCCGCACCGACCGACGGCGGCGGTCTCGGCTTCGGGCTCAAGTGGGACATGGGGTGGATGAACGACACGCTGCGGTACCTGGAGCGGGACCCGGTCGTGCGGACCTGGCACCACGACGAGCTCACGTTCCGCAGCACCTACGCCTTCCACGAGAACTTCGTGCTGCCGCTCTCGCACGACGAGGTGGTCCACGGCAAGGGATCGCTCCTGGACCGCCAGCCCGGCGACCGGTGGCAGCAGCTGGCCGGGCTGCGGGCGCTGTACGGGTACCAGTACGGCCAGCCCGGCAAGAAGCTGCTGTTCATGGGCTCGGAGCTGGCCATGCCCGGTGAGTGGAACCACGAGGAGGAGTTGCCGTGGGACCTGCTCGACGATCCGGCTCACGCCGGCGTGCTGGCGTGGGTCAGCCGCCTCAACCGGCTCCACCGCGACGAGCCGGCCCTCCACCGGCTCGATCACGACCCGGCCGGGTTCTCGTGGCTGGTCGGCGACGACCGGGCCAACAGCGTGCTGGCCTGGCTCCGGCACGCGCCCGACGAGCGGCCGGTCCTCGTCGTGGCCAACCTCACGCCGGTCCCGAGACCGGGCTACCGCATCGGCGTGCCCATCGAGGGTGCCTGGGTCGAGCTGGCCAACAGCGACGCGGTGGAGTACGGGGGCAGTGGCATGGACACCGGTGTGGGGGAGACCGAGGCGGTCGCCGCTCATGGTCATGCCGGGTCGCTGGGGCTCGACCTGCCACCCCTGGCCGTGTGCCTGCTCGCGCCCGATGGCTGACCGGCAGCTCCGGGCGCTGAGGGAGCTGGCCCACACCCTCGGGGTGGCCGTCGAGTACCGCGACGGGCTCGGCCGCCAGGTGACGGTTGCGCCCGACACGCTGGTCGCGGTCTGCGCCGCCCTCGGCGCCGAGATCGCCCGACCGGCCGACGCCGCCGAGGCGCTGCGGGCTCGTCGTCGGGCCGTCGAACCCGTGTCGCCGGTCGTCGTCGCCTGGGACGGACGGCTCACGACGCCGCCGGACCCGGTCGCCACGTCGGGGGCGGTACTCACGCTCGAGGACGGGTCCGAGCTGCCATGCGCCTGGTCGGACGGCGGGCTGGCCGTGGATGCGATCCTGCCCTTCGGCTACCACCGGGCCGACGTCGAGATCGGGGGCCATCACCGTCGCAGCACGGTCGTGTCGGCTCCGGTGCGGTCCTGGTCGCGACCCGGTCACGAGCCCCGTTGGGGCGTGGCGGCGCACCTGGCGGCGCTGCGCTCGAGCCGGAGCCGGGCCCTGGGCGACCTGGCCGACCTGAAGCCCGTCGCGGCCTGGCTCGGACCGCTCGGGGGGCACGTGCTGTCGGTGCTCCCGCTGCTGCCCACGTTCAACGACGCGCCGCCCGAGCCGAGCCCGTACTCGCCGGTCAGCCGGCTGTTCTGGAGCGAGCTGATCCTCGATCTCGGCCCCGCCCATCGGCCGACGCCGGCCTCGGCGTCGCTCGACGTCGGGCAGGCGGCCGCGGAGGTGTGGGCGGTGCTGGCCGACCGACCGCTCGACGAGGGCGTTCCTGTCGACGCCGAGCTGGCGCGGTACGCCCGGTTCCGAGGGGCCCAGGCCAGGCTCGGACGTGGCTGGATGGGCTGGCCCGAGCCCCAGCGGTCGGGTCGGCTCGACCCGGCCGACGTCGACGCCGCGGTCGAGCGGTTCCACCTCGTCGCCCAGATCGAGGCTCGGCGCCAGCTCGCCGACCTCGGCGCCCACTTCGACCGCTCGGGGGTCGGGCTCGGGCTCGACCTGGCGGTCGGCGTGCACCCCGACGGCTACGACCCCTGGTCGAGGCCCGAGCTGTTCGCTCCGGGCGTCTCGGTGGGCGCGCCGCCCGACGCTGGATTCCCCGACGGGCAGGACTGGGGCTTCCCGCCCGTCCTCCCGGCCGCCTCCCGCGCCGAGGGTCATCGCTACCTGGCTGCGACGGTCGCGCACCAGGCGGCCGCGGCCGACGTGCTGCGAATCGATCACATCATGGCGATGAGCCGTCTCTACTGGATTCCCCATGGTGCCGATCGAGCCGACGGCACCTACGTCGGGTATCCGGCCGAGGAGCTGTTCGCGGTCCTGGCCCTCGAGTCGCACCGGAACCGTTGCGAGCTGGTGGGCGAGAACCTGGGCACCGTGCCGGAGCAGATCGACTCGGCCATGGCGCGCCACGAGATCCCCGGCACGTTCCTCGCCCAGTTCGAGGCGGCCGAGACCACCACGCCCCGGCCACCGTCGCGGCACCAGGTCGCCATGATCGGCACCCACGACACCCCGACCTTCGCGGGGTGGCTGGCCGGGTCCGACATCGACGAACGGGTGAGCACCGGTCTTCTGCGCGCCGAAGACGGCCCGGCGGCGCGAGCGGCCCGGGCCGACGCGGTGGCTGCGCTGGCCGCGGCGGTGGGGGCCGACCCGGCCGACCCCTCCGCCTTCCTCGATCTGGTGCTGGTCTGGCTCGCCGGCTCCGAGAGCCGCCTGGTGGTGGTGTGGATCGAGGACCTGTGGCTGGAGCCCCGGGCGGTCAACCTGCCCGGCACTGCCTCGGCCCAGCGGGCCAACTGGCAGCGGCCGATGGCGAAGCTGCTCGACGACGTGGTGGACGACGAGGAGGTGATGTCACGCCTCGAGCTGATCGACGCAGCGCGCCGTCGGAACGGTTGAGACCCTGAGACCGTTGTCGCCTCGCCGACACTCGGCGAGAACCACGGTCGGGGCGGTAGCTTGGCCGACATGAAGATGCCGGGTGGCGGCATCGCCGACCCGTGCCGGGCAGCCCAGGCCCGGGGACCCACCACCGCCAGCTCCCGGCCCGGCCACGGCCGCTCCGGCAGGTACCTCGGGCAGATCGGCCTCGCCCTGGCCGGTCTCCTCTTCTACGTCGTGGTCCGGGTGGTCACCGGACAGAGAACCTGATCTCGATCGACTGGGAACGCTCGGCCCAGCAATGGGCCATCGAGACGGGCTGGGCCCTCGATCTGGCCAACTGGGTCTATGTGTGGGGGTACAGCCCGGTGCTGGTGGCGACGTTGGTGTGGCTGTATCGGCGCCGGTACCCGGTCTACCGACGGCTCCGAGACACCATGCTCGTGTCGGGCGCCATGGCGCTGGTCGTCTTCACGTTCTACCCGGTGGCCCCGCCGCGGTTGCTGCCGGCCGGCTACCTCGACAGTGTGGCCGCGCACTCCAGCTCGTTGCTGGCTCAGCCGCCGGTGGTCCTGAACGAGTACGCCGCGCTCCCGAGCCTGCACGTGACGTGGCTGCTGCTCGCCGGCGTCGCACTGTTCCAGGCGACACGCCGGCTCGTCCTGCGGTCGCTCTCGGTTCTCAGCCCGACCCTCATGTCGATCGCCGTGGTGCTCACCGCCAACCACTACGTGGTCGACGTGATAGCCGGGGTCGCCGTGGTCGTGGTGAGCCTGCTCATCGTCCGCTCGGCCGCAGCCGGTCGCGATCGCGCCCTCCCGCCGACCATCGGCGTCGTGTCGCGCTAGCTCAGAGGCAGAGGCCGCCGCTGCCGCCGCGGGCGCAGAGCTGGGTGGCCTCGACGCTCTTCAGGGAGAAGAGGCCCGGTCCACCGCCGTCGGGCGTGCCGAAAACGACCAGGCGCCACCCCAGCACGGAGTCGTCGCCCAGGCCGATCACGTCGTAGGTGACCTCCCCGAGGTCGCCGACGGTCGGGGCGACCGTCATCGTGATCGACGATACGGGCGGCGGGTCGGCGGCGAAGACGTCGGCCACGATCCGACCCAGCTCCTCCATCGTCGCCGCCGACGGGGTGCCGCCGAGCTCCGCGATCACCCGCGCCGTCTCGTCGGTGGTTCGGCCGATGCGTCCGATGAAGCTGGAGTCGACCCAGCCCCCGGAGCTGTCGAAGCCGACGCGCCAGAAGATCGACGACAGGTCCTGTCGCAGCCGGCCTTCGCCGGTCCCGGTGACGGTCGCCAGGGGATCGAGCCCGTCGACGATCCCGAAGTCGGAGCCGGGTCCGTTGTGGACCGGCAGGGTGTCGTCGAAGCTCACGCCGACGACCGCAACCGACTCGCCGGGCATGGGTACGAAGGTCGTGAAGGGCTCGCCGGGCAGCGGGCCGGGTCGCTGGGCGGCGAAGGTGTCGTCGCCGTCGCCGTCCCAGTCACCCGCGAACATGCGGTCGCTGGCCAGGCCGTAGGTGAACACGGTGCTGGCCGGACCGCTCGACAACGGGTTGCGGACGAAGATCTGACGCCCCCGCCGCACTGCGAGCGAGTCA
>JBFJYB010000142.1:0-6794 GCA_041622835.1 Acidimicrobiales bacterium
CCCCTCCGATCTGGCGGCCAGCTCGCTGCCCATGGCGGCGAACGCCTCGGTCGCGGCGACGATCCCGGCGTGCAGGTCGGCCTGGAGCAGTGCCAGCCCGATCGAGGTCGGCCGGTAGGCCTCGACCAGGTCGGCGAGGGTCGCGCCCACCTCGGTCGGCGACCCCAGGAGCAGCACGTCCCCCAGCACCTCGTCGGTGACGATCCGGCGGGCCGGCTCGGCGTCGCCGCCCCGCAGCGCCGCCGCCGCGGCCTGGAGGGCGGCGAGGTCGAGGTCGAGCCGGTCACGGACCGCGTCGGGGGTGTCGAGCAGCGCCCAGATCATCTCGGGCCGGTGGTGCTCGACGGCCTCGTCGGTGAAGGCGACGCTGGGGTACAGCGCCACGTCGACGGCCCGGTCCGAGCGCGCCCAGTGGATCACCTCCTCGTAGCGGAACGGCGGCAACCCGGCGACGAACACCCCGTCGGCCAGCTCGCTGGCGAGGCGGTTGAGCCGCTCGCCACGGGCCCCCACGAAGAGCGGGAGCCGCCGGCCGGTCGAGGATTCGGTGAGAGCGATGTCGGGGGGCGAGTAGCCGTCGGTCTCGGTGCCGCTCGCAACCGCTCGGGTGATGCGGATCGCGTCGCGGATGGTCGAGGTCGGCCTCGTCGGTTCGACGCCGTATGGCCCGAGCGATATCTGGCCGCCGGCCCCGATCCCCAGCACCGCTCGCCCGGCGCTCAGCTCGTGGATGGTCAGCATGGCCGTGGCCGTGGCACCCGGGTGGCGGAGGTAGGGGTTGGTGATCCCGACCGCCAGCGTCACCGACGAGGTTCGGACCGCGGCGCCGGCGAGGACGGCGAAGGGGTCCCGAGCCGGTCCCTCGTCGCCGACCCAGGCCTCGGCCATTCCGGCTTCCTCGACGTGGACGATGGCGTCGACCAGCTCGCCGGCCGGCAGCTCCGGGAAGAACCAGACGCCGGTGGCCGGCCCGCTCACGGCTTCTCGTTCCGGTCCAGGGACCTAGCCTGGAGGCAATGACCTGGATCCGTACCGTGCCGTGGTCCGAGGCCGACGGTCAGCTCAAGGACGCCTACGACTGGCAGGCGGCCAAGCTCGGCGAACCGGCCGAGTTCACCATGCTCGGGAGCCTGTATCCCGGCATCGTGGAAGAGCGGCTGCGGCTGTATCGCGCCGTCGAGGCCTGCCCGTCCGACGTGCCCGAGATCGAGCGGCAGCTGGCGGCCTACGTGGCGTCGCAGGCCAACGGCACCGCCCACTGCGCGTCGGGCCTGCGGCTCAAGCTGCGGTCGCTCGGGATCGACGAGTCGGTGCTGGCCGCGGTGGACGCCGACCCCCTGGCCCCTGCCACCGGCGACCCTCGTCTCGATGCGGTGTGCGCCCACGCCGCCAAGCTCACGACCCGCCCCACCGAGATGACCGAAGCCGACCTCGACGAGCTCCGTGCCCATGGGTTCTCCGATCTCGACCTGCTCGACCTCAACAACATGGTGGCCTACTACAACTACATCAACCGTGTCGTGAACGGCCTCGGCCTTCACACGGTGATGACCACCGAGCACGAGGCGACGTCGGCTCTACCGGACTAACTGGGGCACCACTTCGCTCGCGAGCACCTCGACGGTGCGGCGCGACTGGGCGTCGGTCTGGCCCGGCACGATCGAGAGGTCGGCCACCCCCAGGTCGCGGAACCGGCCGAGCGCGTCGACGAGCTGGTCGGCCGAGCCGGTGACTGCGTGCCAGTCGACCTCGTGGCCGGTCGCATCGGTGTCGCCGGCCAGCACGTACACCCGGTGGGCGAGGGTCGTGCCGCCCCGGTCGAACCACTCGCCGGCGAGCGGTGCCAGCTCGTCGGGCGTGGCCCGCGACGACTGATAGGGCAGGCCGAGCCCCAGCGCCTTGTCCATGGTCGCCCGGGCGCCGGCCAGCCACACCGGCACCCCGCCGCTGGCCGGCGTCGGGGACAGACGTCCCTCGGCCGGGATCTGCAGGTACTCGCCCTCGAAGCCCTCGCCGTCCAGGGCGGCCCGCAGCGCGCCGAGGTGCTCGAGCAGCCGCTCGCCGCGACGGTCGAAGTCGAGACCCCGGTGCTCGAAGTCGCGCCGCCAGAAGCCGGGCGCCACGACCAGCACGAACCGGCCGCCGGTCAGGTTGTCGAGCGTGTTGGCCTCCTTGGCCAGCCAGGCCGGGTCCCGCAGGGGCAGCACCGCGGCGGTGATCCCGATCCGGGCGGCCGGGAAGTGCCCGGCCAGCCAGGCCAGCTCGGTCATGGGCTCCATCGACCCGGCCCAGCCGGCGAAGTCGTCCCCGGCGACGTAGCCGTCGCCGAGCCACAGCGTGCCGAGCCCGCCGGCGAGCGCCTCGGCGCTGAGATCGAGCACCGCCTGACGCGTGCTCGCGAACGGCGAGATGCCCAGATCCACCCCCCGATCCTGGCACGAGCATCTAGCCTCGGGCCGCGATGAGCATCCCCTGGGGAGTGTGGTTCGAGCCGACCCAACCGGTGGGGCGACTGGTCGAGCTGGCGCGCCTGGCCGAGGCGCTCGGCGCCAAGGCCTGCTTCGTCGCCGACGAGGGCACCGAGCGCGACGTGTACGTGGCGCTCACCGCCATCTTGACGGGAACCCAGCGGGTCGTCGTGGCGCCCGCCATCACCAACCCGTTCTCCCGGCACCCGGTCACGACCGCCGCCGCCATCGCGACCCTCCACGAGCTGGCACCGGGCCGCGTGTGGCACGGGCTCGGCGTGGGCGGCAGCCGAGTGCTCGAACCGCTCGGCGTCCAGCCCGAGCAGCCCTACACGTCGCTACGCGAGGCGCTCGAGCTGAACCGGGCCCTGCTCGCAGGACAGGCCGTGGGGTCGGCGTCGCTGCCCTGGTTCGACGGCGACGTGCCAGTGGCCCTGGCCGGCCGGGGCCCGCGTGTCCAGCAGCTGGCCGCCTCCCACGCCGACTGGGTCATCTTCTCGGGCAAGGCGCGCCGCGATCTCGAGGCCGAGGCGGCGCGGGTCCGGTCGCAGGGCGACGCGTCGATCGTGTGGTCGGCCTACCTCGCCCCCGACGCGAGGCAGCGGGCCCTGGTCCTACGGCACTTCTCCTACATGGCGGTCGACGCCCCGCCCGACATCCGCGCTGCGGCCGGCCTCGACGACGAGCGAGCCGAGCTGGTGCGCTCGGCCATGCTGGTCGGCGACATGGACGCCGCGGCCAGCCACCTGCCCGACGCCCTCGTCGACGTGTACGGGGTGGCCGGCACGCCGGCCGAGTGCGCAGCCATCATCGCCAGCCACCGGGCCCACTTCGACCTGTTCATGCTGCCGCTGAACGACGAGGGCACCTCCAAGTCCCACATTCGTGCCGGTGCGAGGATCCTCGATCAGGCCGGTTCGCTGTCGGGGATGGCCGAGTAGGCGGGGAAGTCGGGGTCGACGACGCGGTGGATGCCGAGCCCCATCGCCACGCGGTTGACGTAGTTCAGGTGGGCGCACTGGGCGTTGGCGTCGACGATGTCGAGGTCGTCGAACCCGACGGCGCGCAGCCGGCCGACATGGGCCTCGGTGATCGACGCCGGGTCGCGGGTGAGCGCCACCGTGTACCGCACCAGCTCGGCGTCGGCCTCCGGCAGGTCGGCGGCCGCAGCCAGCGGGTCGGTGCCCAGCCGCACGATCTGGTCGCCGCTGAAGCCGGTCTCCCGCAGCTTGATGGTCACCTGGCTCATGCAGTGCCGGGTGCCGTTGAGCGCCGACGTCACGTAGGAGATGAGGTTGCGCTGGTGGGCGGTGAGCCTGGACGGCGTCCGTTCGGTGGCGGCGTACAGGTCGAGCCGGGCCGCGACCAGCGGCGGGTGCAGCGAGCCGGCCATGGTGACCTCGGTCGGCTCCCCCAGCGCCTTGGCCTGGCGGTCGTACTGGTCGCGGAGCTCGCCGGTGCTGTCGGCGTACGAGATGGGGGTGATCCACATGCCGGTACCTCGTGAGCGGTTCGCCGGGCTGGGCCTCTCGCTGTCGAACGAGGACCCGGTCGACGTGACGTTAGCCCTCGCCCAGCGGGCCGACGCGCTCGGATACGCCGAGGTCTCGATCCCCGAGAGCCGCCGTCATCAGTCCGTCACGAGCGTGGCCGCCGCGATCCTGGCCACGACCGACCGCGTGCGGGTTCGCATCGGCATCGCCAACCCGGTCACCCGCCACCCGGTCCTGCTGGCGATGGAGGCGGCCACCCTCGCCGAGCTCGGGCCCGGCCGGGTGCGGTTCGGCATCGGTGCCGCCGAGTGGACGGTTCGGGCCCTGGGTTGGGCGCCGACGGGGTGGCGGCCCTACACCAACACCGTCGAGGCGGTGCAGGCCGTGCGCCGGCTGACTGCGGGCCAGCCGCTCGGGTTCGAGCCGACGACCTTCCGCGCCCCACCCGACACCGTGCTCGACCTGACGCCGGCCGAGCCGGTGCCGGTGGACGTCGGGGCGGTGAACGCCCGGATGATGGAGGCGGTGGGGGAGGTGGCCGACGGCGTCCAGCTCGGCGCCATCACGAGCGTGGGATACACGCGATGGGCGGTGGCTCGGGTGGAAGCCGGCGCGGCCCGGGCCGGGCGCGATGCCGGCCAGCTGCTGGTCAGCGGCAACGTGCTGACGAGCGTCGACCGCGATCGCCGAGCGGCGAGGGACGCGGTGCGGGAGGTCCTCGCCTACTACCTCCACCGGGTCGAAGGGGTGGTGGTCGACGAGTCGGGGGCCGACGCCGGCGAGGTCGCGGCCGTGCGCGAGGCGGTGGCGACCGGGGGTGTCGCAGCGGGCGCGGCGGCCGTCACCGACGGACTCGTCGACGTGTTCGCCGTCGCCGGCACCGTCGACGACGTCGTGGCCGGGCTCGGACCCTACGTCGCCGCGGGCATGGCACTGCCACTGCTGTGGCACACCTTCGGTCCCGACCCCGAACGAGCGGTCGAGGTGCTGGCCACCGAGGTGGGTCCTGCTCTCAGCCCATCCACTGACCGCCGTTGACGTCGACGGTCGCGCCGTTGACGAACCGGGCCTCGTCGGAGCAGAGGAAGTGGACGATGCCGGCCAGGTCGGCCGGGTCGCCGGGACCCTCCGAGCCCGGGATCATGGCGAGGATGGCGGCTCGACGCTGGGCGTCGAGTGCCTGCCACATCGGCGTGTCGTGCGGCCCGGGGGCGACCACGTTGGCGCGGATCTTGTCGGCGGCGTGCTCGCGGGCCAGGAAGCGGGTCAGCGTGACCAGGCCCCCCTTGCTCGCTGCGTAGGCCGGGCCCGACAGGGCCGACCCGCCGAACCGAGCGTTGACCGAGGCCACGTTCACGATCGAGCCCCCGCCGCGCCGCTGCATGTCGGGGATTGCCTCCCGACAGCACAGGTAGGCGCCGGTGAGGTTGACGTCGACGATCCGCCGGAACGTCGCCGGGTCCTCGTCGAGCACCGATCCCGAGCCGGTGACGCCGGCTGCGTTGACCAGCACCTCGATCGGGCCGTTGCGCCGGCGTGCGGTGGCGAAGGCATCGGCGACCTGACCCTCGTCGGCCACGTCGCAGCCGATGGCGTCGTCGCCGGCCAGGTCGAGCACCGCGACCCGGTCGCCGGCAGCTTCGAAGCGGGCGGTGACTGCGGCACCGATCGCCCCGGCCCCGCCGGTTACCACGATCGACCGGGTCACGGCGACCGGCTCACGGGTTCGGCTGCTTGGGCGTGTCGGCGTCGGCCCCCCACTCGAGCCACGAGCCGTCGTACACGGCGACGTCGTCGCGGCCGGCGATGGCGTAGGCCAGCGCGGTGCCGCAGGCCCCGACCCCGCCCGAGCAGTAGGCGATGGTGCGGGGCGAGTCGAGCGCGTCGGCGTGCCGGATCCGTGCGGCCGCCTCGTCGGAGCCGGGCCAGCCGCCGTCGGCTCCGACGAACTCGATGCCCGGCAGTCGAACCGATCCGGGCACCGACGCGCCGTCGCTCAGGTAGGCACCCTCCATCCGGCCGTCGACCAGCCGCACGTCGGGCGACCCGACGACGGCCAGCACCTCGTCCTTGGTGGCGTACAGCTCGGGTCGGTAGTGGGCGGTGAACGATCGCGGCGCGGGCTCGGGCGTCTCGGTCGAGAGTGGCCGGCCCTCGGAGGCCCAGCGGGGCAGCCCGCCGTCGAGCACGGCGACCTGCTCGTGCCCGTAGACCCGCAGCGACCACCACAGCCGGGCCGCGACCGTGACGTGGTTGTCGTCGTAGGCGACGACCTGGGTGTCGGAGTCGATACCGGCGCGCCCCATGGCGGCCTCGAACCGGGGGGCCGGAGCCAGCATGCCCGGTACCGGATGGTCGGGGTCGTGGTAGTCGCGGTCCCACCGCAGCTGCACGGCGCCGGGGATGTGCCCGGCCCGGTACTCGTCGTCGGGATCGCGGAGGTCGAACGGGGCCAGGTACCAGCGGCAGTCGACCACCCTGACCTGCGGATCGTCGAGGCGGTCTGTGAGCCAGTCGGTCGACACCACCGGTCGGTCCATGCCGTGAACGCTAGTGGCGCCCAGAGCCCCGCATCGCCCTGCGTCGCCGTCGTATGCTCGACCCATGAAGACCGGAGTGTTCCTGTTCGGTGGCGTCGAGATGGACGACGCAGGTCCGGGCCCGCCGGCCCCGACCGATCGGCGCTACGGCAACAAGGAGGTCTGGCGCACGATCGAGCAGATGCTCGACGTGGGCGTCCGCTGCGACCGCCTCGGCTACGACAGCTTCTGGCTCACCGAGCACCACTTCCAGCACGAGGGCTACGAGGTGCTGCCCAACGCCATGCTGTTCG
>JBFJYB010000143.1:0-6784 GCA_041622835.1 Acidimicrobiales bacterium
CGCCCGCAAGAGCTGCGAGCGTCAGCGCGCCCGCGTGCCACCGGGCCGCGCACCCGTCAGCCCCGATTCTGAAGGGTCTCGTCCTTCGCATCGCCTCGTGTTCGCTCGCGCTCGCCTGCCGGCGACGCTACCCCTGCGATGGCGATGGCTGCTGTCGGCCCCGCCGGGTTCTCTGGCTCGGGTTGCTCAGACCCGTTCGACGATCGTGGCCATGCCGTGGCCGCCGCCCACACCACCGCTCAGCCCCGGCCGCCCACCCCTTGATCGGAGTGTGGGCGGCGGCGTGGCTCCACGGGTCAGGCGCGTTCGACGATCATGGCCATGCCCTGGCCGCCGCCCACACACATCGTTTCGAGCCCGACGGTCTTGTCGGCGTCCTCGAGGCCGTTGAGCAGCGTCGTCATGATGCGGGCGCCGGTCATGCCGAAGGGGTGGCCGAGGGCGATGGCGCCGCCGTTGAGGTTGAGCTGCGAGTCGACGTCGATGCCCAGCTCGTCGGCCGACGGCAGCACCTGGGCGGCGAAGGCCTCGTTGATCTCGACCATGTCGATGTCGCCGATCGACATCCCGGCTCGGGCCAGGACCTGCTGCACCGCCGGCACCGGGCCGAGCCCCATGATCTCCGGATCGAGTGAGGCGACGCTGCTGGCGACGATCCGGGCGAGGGGGCTGAGCCCGAGCTCGGCGGCACGGGTGTCGCTCATCACGATGACTGCGGCTGCGCCGTCGTTCAGCGGGCAGGCGTTGCCGGCGGTGACGGTGCCGTCGGGCCGGAACACCGGCTTGAGCTGGCTCACGCCCTCGAGCGTGGTGCCCTCTCGGATGCCGTCGTCCTTGGTCATCAGGGTGCCGTCGGCCAGCGGGTATGGCGTGATCTCCCGCTCGAAGAAGCCCCGCGCCTGAGCGGCCTCGGCTCGGTTCTGGGACCGGACGCCGAACTCGTCCTGGGCCTGCCGCGACACGCCCTTGAGCTGGGCCACGTTCTCGGCGGTCTGGCCCATGGCGATGTACACGTCGGGGAGACCGCCGTCGAAGGGGGACCACTCGTCGGCACCGCCCTCGGCCCGCTTCACCGAGCGGCCCTCGGCGTCGGCGAAGCGCTCGTTGTGGGGGCCGGTGTCGGCTGCACCGTTCATGTACCGGCTCACGGTCTCGACCCCCCCGGCGACGAAGCAGTCGCCCTCCCCGGCTCGGATGGCGTGGGCCGCCATCCGGATCGTCTGCAGCGACGACGAGCAGTAGCGGTTGACCGTCACACCCGGGACCTCGACGCCAGCCAGGATCGCCGCGACCCGCGCCACGTTGTAGCCGCCCTCGCCGCCGGGCTGACCGCAGCCCCACAGAACGTCCTCGACCTCGGCCGGGTCGAGGGCGGGGACCTTCGAGAGCACGTCGGCGATGATGAACGCCGACAGGTCGTCGGTGCGTTCGTTGACCAGCGTCCCCTTCCCGGCTCGGCCGATGGGGGTGCGGGCGGTGGCGACGATCACGGCTTCGGTCATGGTGGGTCCTCTCGATCGGGTCGGTGGCTGTTCTAGCGGGAAGCCTGGACGTTCGGCGCGGTCAGGCTAGAGCAGGGCTGCGGGTGTCTCGTCCCGACCTCAGCAGTGTGCCGGGCCGGGCGTCGGTGAACTGGCCGTCGCGCACGATCGGCACGCCGTTGCACAGCACGTGCTCGACTCCGGTCGCCTCGGCATAGAGGCGGGGGGCGCCGGCGGGGAGATCGATCCGGGTGCGGGTCTCGTCGCTGCCGACCGTGTCCTGGTCGAGCACCACGACGTCGGCGAGCATGCCGGGCTCCAGCCGGCCCCGGTCCCGCAGGCCGTAGAGCTGGGCCGGAACGTCGGTGAGCAGGTGGATTGCCTCCTCGATCGGCACCAGCGCGTGCTGGCGGACCGCGTGCTGCAGCATCGTGGTCGCGTAGTTGGCGGTGAGGAACACGTCGAGGTGGGCGCCGGCGTCGGAGGCGCCGATGACGGCTCGGTGGTCCCGCCAGACCTCGACCCGTGCCTCCCAGTCGGCGCGCGGCACGTCGCGCACCGGGTTGCCGAAGCTGGTGGCCAGCTCGTCGGTCAGCGCGATGTCGACGAGGGCGTCGAACGGGGCCTTGCCCTCCTCCTCGGCGATCTCCCCGACCGTGCGGCCCCGGTACTGGGCGTTCTCGGGTGCCACGACGTCGAAGATCACCTTCTTGGCCCAGTGCGCGACCGGACGGAGCGGGCCGTCCTGTTGCGCCAGCTCGTCGAGGCGACGCCGCTGCTCGGGGTCGGCGAGGACGGCCATCTTCTCGGCCTTGGGCAGCAGCATCACCTGCTCCCAGTCGGGGAGGGCGTCGAGGATGAACCCTCCGGCGAAGCTGAGCCGGAGGTCGAGGTCCATCGGCACCGTCAGCGCCACCACCCGCCCGCCCTTGCTGGCGGCGACGTCGCTGGCCGCCAGCTTCTCCCAGACCTCGTCCCTGAGCTTGGCGGCGACGGTCAGGACGTTCCAGTTCAGCGGGCTCTGGGCCGCGACCGACATGTCGGCCATCAGCTCGGCGGCCCAGTCGTCGAACGGTCCGATGCAGGGGATGAACTCGAGCGCCGTGCCCTCGAAGTCGCGGCAGACCCGGGCCAGCTCGACCAGCTCGTCCCGGGAGGCATAGCGGCTCGGCACCATGTTGCCCATGGGGTCGTTGTGGGTGCGGGCCCACGACGACGAGAAGCCGATGGCGCCGGCCTCGAGACCGGCGCGCAGCAGGTTCTGCATGGCGGCGATCTCGTCCGGGGTGGCTTCGCGGCGGACTGCGTCGTCGCCCATGACCACCCGCCGGAGGGCGGAGTGGCCGACCTTGAACCCGGCGTTGACCGCGAGGTCGTCGAAGGAGTCGAGGTACTCGGCGGTGGTCTTCCAGGTCCACGGGACGCCGGCCTGGAGGGACTCGAGCGGCATGCCCTCGACCCGCGAGAGCATGCGCATGAGGTAGTCGCCGTCGGCGGGGTCGTCGCTGAGCGGGGCGATGGTGAACCCGCAGTTGCCGCCGATGACCGTCGTGACGCCGTGCAGCGGCGACGGGGACAGGGTCGTGTCCCAGAAGACCTGGGCGTCGAGGTGGGTGTGGACGTCGACGAAGCCGGGGCACACGACCCGGTCGGCGGCGTCGATCTCGGTGGCAGCGCCGGCGTCGATCGGGCCGACCTCGACGATCCGGTCGCCCTCGATGCCGACGTCGGCCCGGCGCCGGGGGTCGCCGGTCCCGTCGACGACCTCGCCACCGCGAATGATCACGTCGAGCATCGGGTCCTTCCGGGTCTGCGGTGCCTGGGCCCAGCAGCGTACCGGCGGCGGGGCGGAGCCGCCTGCGGCGGCGACGCAGTGGGAGGTGAGGCGATGCCGAAGGCGGCGCAGCGGATTATCGCTGCGCCAGGGGGATAGCGCGGGGCGGAGCCGCCTGCGGCGGCGACGCAGTGGGAGGTGAGGCGGTCACGCTTGGAGGCCGCCGTCGACGCGGAGGACGATGCCGTTGCAGTAGCTGGCGTCGTCGGAGGCCAGGAAGGCGAAGGCGGCGGCCAGCTCCTCGGGCTCGCCCATGCGATCGAAGGGCATGATGCGGCCGAGCAGGGCGCGGTCCATCTCCACCCCGTCGGGAAAGGAGAACTGCTCGACGATCGGCGTCTCGACCCCGCCGGGAGCGATGCAGTTGACCCGCAGCCCCTGCTTGCCGTGGGTGACCGCCATGGTCTGGGTGAGGGCGATCACCCCGCCCTTGGAGGCCGAGTAGGCGCTGCTCCACGGCGCCCCGGCGGTGGCCGACGACGAGCTGGTGTTGACGATGGCGCCGCCCTCGCCGGCCAGCAGGTGGGGGAGCGCCGCCTGCGACACGAGATAGGTGCCGGTCAGGTTGACGGCGATGACCTGGTTCCACGCCTCGAGCGTCTCGACCTCGTCTCGGGCGAAGTGGCCGATGCCGGCGATGTTGCACACCACGTCGAGGCGGCCCCACTCGCCGGCGGCGGCGTCGACGGTCGGAGCGATCGATCCGGTGTCGAGCAGGTCGCAGGTGGCGGCCACTGCGGTGTGTCCCGAGTCGAGCAGATCCGCGACCACGGCCTGGTTCCCGCCCTCGTCGCGGTCGACCGCCACGACCCTCGCCCCCTCCTCGGCGAGCCGCAACGCCGTGGCCCGACCGATGCCCGATGCGGCGCCCGTGACCAGCGCAACCTTCCCGTCGAACCTCTGCAACGAACTCGACTCCATTGGTCTCCCCGGCCCGGTGCGCCCGGGTCCGCTGCGGCTCGGCAGCCGAGCCCGTGGCTAGCATGACCGACATGTCGGAGATCCCGCGCATCATCTCGGTGGACGACCACGTGATCGAGCCGCCCACCGTATGGCAGGACCGGCTCCCGGCAAAGTGGCGCGACATCGGCCCCCGCGTCGAGCGCGACACGGCCCACTTCGACTTCACCGGCGGGGTCTTCAGCTACGAGAAGGGCGTCGAAGGCGCACCGCTGTGCGACTGGTGGATCTACGACGACCTGGTCTACCCCACGCCCCGGCTCTCGGCTGCGTCGGGGTTCGACCGCGACGACGTCACGCTCGTGCCCATCACCTTCGACGAGATGCGGGCCGGCTGCTGGCGGGTGCCCGACCGCATCGCCGACATGGAGATGAACCACGTCGACGCCTCGCTGTGCTTCCCCACGTTCCCGCGGTTCTGTGGTCAGACGTTCCTCGAGCGCGAGAACAAGGAGCTGGCCGACCTCTGCGTCAAGGCCTACAACGACTGGATGATCGACGAGTGGAGCGGCGAGTCCGAGGGCCACCTGATCCCGCTGGCGCTGATCCAGCTCTGGGATCCGCACCTGGCTGCGGCCGAGATCCGGCGGGTCGCCGATCGCGGCTGCCGCGCCGTCTGCTTCAGCGAGAACCCGTACCACCTGGGCCTGCCGTCCATGCACGACCGGGACCGGCACTGGGACCCGTTCCTCGCCGCCTGCGAGGAGACCGGCGTGGTCGTCAACATGCACATCGGGTCCTCGTCGAAGATGCCGTCGACCTCGCCCGACGCGCCGGCCATGGTCGGCTCGGCGATCACCTTCAGCAACTCGATGGGCTCGATGCTCGACTGGATCATGTCCGGGGTCTTCGACCGGTTCCCCCAGCTCAAGATCGCCTACAGCGAGGGCCAGGTGGGGTGGATGCCCTACGTGCTCGAGCGGGCCGACAAGGTCTGGGAGGAGAACCGGGCGTGGGGCGAGGTCGACATCGACCGCCCGCCCAGCACCTACGTGCAGGATCACATCTGGGGCTGCATCTTCGACGACGAGCACGGCCTCGAGAACCGCCACAAGATCGGGATGAGCCAGATCTGCTTCGAGACCGACTACCCGCACTCCGACAGCACCTGGCCCCACACGCTCGAGACGGCCACCAAGATCTGCACCAACGCCAACCTCAGCGAGGTCGAGACCTACCTCCTGATGCGGGGCAACGCCATCGGTCTGTACGACCTCGACATCGACGCGCTGCCCACCACGACCGAGCACGACCGCGCCTACGTCGCCGGCACGCTCTGAGCCCGGCCGCCGCCGTGGACACGAGCGCGATCGACCCCGACGAGGTGTGGGCGCTGCTGATCGACGGTGAGGCCGTCGCCACCGACGACACCTACGACATCGTCGATCCCAGCACGACCGAGGTCGTGGGGCGGGCGCCGGAGGCGACCGCGGCCCAGGCGCGCGACGCGGCGGCGGCGGCGCGGGCGGCGCTTCCCGGCTGGCGCGACCAGACGATGGCGGAGCGGTGCGCGCTCCTGGCCCGGCTGGCTGACCGGCTCGAGCTCGAGAGCCCGAACTGGGTGCCGCTCGTGCAGGCCGAGACCGGCGCCACCATCAAGATCACGAAGAGCCTCCAGGTCTCGGGTGCCTTCGTCGACCGGTTCCGGTACTACAGCCGACCGGTGGACCTCGACGAGGCGATCCGCCCGGCCCCGGCGGCGGCCTCGGCCCTCGGTCCGGCGGGGCTGGTCGGCGCCGAGGTGATACGGCAGCCGGTGGGAGTCGTGGCCGCCATCACCCCCTACAACTTCCCGCTGACCAACGTGGCCGGCAAGATCGCTCCGGCGTTGGCGATGGGCAACACGGTGGTGATCAAGCCCGCCCCCCAGGACCCGCTCGGCGTGCTGCGACTGGGAGAGGTCGTCACCGAGGTGCTCCCTCCCGGCGTGGTCAACATCGTCACCGGCTCGGGTCCCGAGGCCGGCGCCGCCCTCGTCGACTCCCGCGACGTCGACATGATCAGCTTCACCGGCTCGACGAGGGTCGGCACCGCGATCTACGAGAACGGGGCCAAGACGATGAAGCGGCTGCTGATGGAGCTGGGCGGCAAGGGGGCGCTGGTCATGACCGAGGACGCCGACGTCGGCCAGGCCGTCGGCGCCGTCGCCAGCGTGTGGGGGTTCCACAGCGGCCAGATCTGCACCGCGCCGACGCGGGTCATCTGCCACCGGTCGATCTACGACGAGACCGTGTCCCAGCTCCAGGCGGTGGCCGGGATGCTGAAGGTCGGCGACCCCCTCGACCCCGACACGCTGGTCGGGCCGGTGATCACCGAGGCGCACCGCAGCACCGTCGAGGACTTCGTGACGTCGGGGGTCGGCGAGGGAGCGACCCTACTGGCCGGTGGCGAGCGGCCCGATCGGACCGGTTGGTTCGTCGCCCCGACCCTGCTGGCGGACTGCACGCCGGCCATGGGCATCGTGCGTGAGGAGATCTTCGGGCCGGTCGTCGTCGTGATCGCCCACGAC
>JBFJYB010000144.1:0-6747 GCA_041622835.1 Acidimicrobiales bacterium
GTCGACGAATGCGGCCCCGCTCGAATCGACGGTGCCGGTGGCCAGCAGCACGGCCGGTGCGGCGGGATCGACGGTGACGTCGATCCGGATCGGCTCCGGGCGGGTACCCGGGCCGAGCGGGGCGGCCACGACGTAGGTGCCGGGCCGCACCGGGTCGGCGCGGTCGGCCACGAACACGCTCAGGTCGACCTCACCCGGCGGGGGGATCAGGTTGGTGGTGACCACCGTCATGGTCTCGTTGCCGGGGTTGGCGTCGGTCCAGCCGGTGAGGGTGGCGGTCACCGGCAGCGACGCACCCGCCGAGTCGCCGACGATCGCCTGCAGGCGGATCTGGCCCGACTTGCCGCCGGCGGCGATGTCGCCGGCGAAGGAGCAGACCACCGTCGGGAAACCGCCGGTGTCACACGTCCAGCCCGGGTTCGGGTTCTCGCCGGCGAAGGCGAGCCCGGGCGGGAACGTGACCTCCACAGCGACAGGACCGACGGCCGGCGCCGCAGTGGAGTGGTTGAACACCTCGACGTCCCACCGGACCAGGCCGCCCGGCACGGCCGTTTCGTCACGATCCTCGATGAACACGGCCAGGTCGACGGCGTCGCTCTCGACGGTGACCGGCACGGTCTGCGCATTGTTCCCTGGATTGGCGTCGACGAACGAGGCGCCACGGCTGTCGACGGCGGCCGTGGTCAGCAGCGCGGCGGGAGCGGTCGACCCGGCGACGGCCTCGACCACGATCCGCGTCGAGGTCGTACCGGCGTCGAGGGTCCCGCCGAACGTGCACACCGCCGGGTCGGACGCGGTGCAACTCCACTCGGCCTCGCTCTTGGTCGTGTCGATCGCCGTGACGCCGGCCGGCAGGTCGACCTCGACGGTGAACGGCTCGGCCACGCTCGCGGTGCCGTGGTTGGTGACGAGCACCACGTAGGTCAGCCGGCCTCCCGGAGCGATGGCCGCCGTCGTCCCGGCGTCGAGGTCGACGGCCAGGTCGACCCAACCCGCTGGAGGCTGGGAGATGGTCGTGGCGACGGTCATCGAGTCGTTGTCGGACACCGGGTCGACGAACCCAGCCCCGCTCGAGTCGACGGCGGCGGTGGCGAAGATGGTGGCCGGCGCGTCGTCGTCGACGAAGTAGTCGAGGTGCACCGCGCCGGTCTCGGCGCCGGCCGCGAGCGTCCCGTCGTAGGTGCAGCGGACCGCAGCGGGGTCGGCCAGGTCGCACGACCAGTCGCCGGCGCTCAGGTCGCGCTCGAGGGTCACGTGGTCTCCGACCGTGAGCACCACGTCGAACGGTCCCACCGCGTCGTGCGTGGTCGAGTTGTTGGTGACGGTCGCCTCGTAGTGGACCAGGTCGTTCGGGCTGCTCGGGTCCAACCGGTCGGTGAGGTCGATGCTCACGTCGACGGTCGGGACGGTCGTCACGACGATCCTTGCGGTGTCGTTGGTCGGATCGACGTCGGCGCTGCTCGTGGCGACGGCGGCCGCGACGGTGACTTCGGGCTCATCGGGCACGACCAGGTCGACCACCACGGTTGCCGACGTGCCGGCGGCGAGCCTCCCGAGCTCGCACTCGAGCGTGGTGGTGTCGCTGGGGCGGCACGACGGGTCGGAGACCGAGCCGACGCCGACGCCGAGGTCGACGGTGAGCGTCACGTCGAGGGCGTCGGAGCCGCCGATGCTGGTCACCTGCACCTCGACAGCTCGCGGCTGACCGACGACCCACGGCTCGTCGACCGGCGTGAGGGTGAGGGCGACGTCGGCCAGGTCGACCGTCGTGGCGACCAGAGCAGTGGTGTTGTCGGCCGGCACCGGGTCGCTGGTCTCGCTGGCGACTCCGGCGGTGGTCTGCAGCTGGTCGACATCACCCACCGCGACCTGGAAGCCGAGGGTGGCAGTGGCGCCGGCAGCCAGGTCGCCGAGATCGCAGCTGGTCGCGACGGCACCGACGACGCAGTCCAGCCGATCGGTAGTGGTGAGGGTGCCGCCGAAGACCTCGACGTCGAGGGTCGCCGCGGCCGCGGTGTCGGGGCCGTCGTTGGTGACGGTCACGACGACGGTGGTCGTCGCGTTGCGGGCGACCTCGGCGGCGACCTCGATCTCGACGGCGAGGTCGGCCTCGGGGTCGGGTTCCGGGGTGGGCGTCGGGGTCGGTGAAGGGGTGGGCTCGGGTGTGGGCGTCGGCTGCGGCGTCGGTGAAGGGGTCGGTGCGGGGGTCGGCTCCGGCGTCGGATCGGGGGTCGGTGCGGGGGTCGGCTCCGGGGTGGGCTGCGGCGTGGGCTCGGGCGTGGGCGACGGCTGCGGGACGGGTTGCGGCGTCGGCTGCGGCGTCGAATCGGGGGTCGAGTCCGGCGTGGGCTCGGGCGTCGGCTCCGGCGTCACATCGGGTGTCGGTCCGGCCGCGTCGGGAGCCGGCCGGGGTGGCGGCGCAGGCGCCGGGGCGGGCTCGGTCGGCAGGTCGCCGCCGGGCGCGGCCGCCTCCGGGAACCCGACGGCCAGCTCGACCGGCGACGCAACACCGGCCTGCCGGGCATCGAGGGCCAGGTTCGCGGCCGGCGCGGCGACGGCGGCGGTGACCGCGGTGGCGGTCAGCAGCGGGAGCAGGACGCGCACCGAGGCGAGCTGGGCCAGGGCGGCTGCCAGCAGATTCCTCATGTCGTCCTACCTCGGCGTCGTGCCCGAACCGGGCCCTACTTCTGTCGGCAGAACGGTGAGCTGCGTGAGCCGACGCTGGGCCGGACGACCTGGTCGTTACGCCCCGTTGTCGACGATGAACATGGCCTGGCGCTGCTCGACCGCGCCCCCGTCGACGGTGATGGTCGCGAACAGCGTGTAGGCGCCGTCGGCGAGGGTCGTGGTGTCGAGCGGCTGGCCGGCGCCGTTGACGTCGGTGACCAGGTCGAAGTCGGGACCGAAGCGATCCTCGCCGCTCAGCACCACGTCGCCGGCCTCGCTCACCAGCCGGAACGCCACCGCGCCGATGCCCTCGACGTGGAAGCTGATGTCGGCCGGCCCCTGCAGGCGCGCCCGGTCGAGGCGGCCGAGGCCGTTGAGCACGATGGCGGTGTCGGCGTCTTCTGCTGCGGCCGGAGCGTCCTCGCGGGCGTCGACGGCTCGGACGGTCAGCGGGACGCACACCACGGCGGTCACGAGGGTCGCGACGGCGAACGTGCTCGCGGCCCGCACCTGGACGGCGGCGGTGAGCAGATCGCGGAGGAACTCCCGGGCCCTCGTCATCGGGGTGATGCCTCGGGCCGCACGCGTCTACTCCAGCTCGATGATGCCCAACCGGACCGCGCTCAGCACGGCATGGGTCAGGCTCTGGGTGTCGAGCTTGCGGTAGATGGCGTTGAGGTGGTTGTGCACCGTCTTCTGGGTGATGCCCAGCTGGCGCGCCACCTGCTTGGTGGTCGAGCCGTCGGCGATCGCCTGGAGGATCTCGATCTGGCGCTCCGACAGCAAGGGCTGGGTGTCACCGGCCGTCTCGGCCGCGCGGAGCATCGAGACGGCCAGCTCGGGCGTGAGGCCGGTGTCGCCCCGCGCCACCGCCCTGACCGTGTCGAGCACGTCGGAGAACGAGCACCCCTTGGACAGGTAGCCGACCGCCCCGGCGTCGAGAGCCTGGCGGGTGCGCGACACGTCGTCGTGCATGGTGAGGACGACCACCTTGACCTCGGGGATCTCCTCGCGGATGCGGCGGGTCGCGGTGACCCCGTCCATGAGCGGCATCGACAGGTCCATGACGACCACGTCGGGCCGGTGCTCGTGCGCCAGCCGGATCGCCTCCTCGCCGTCGCCGGCCTCTCCCACGACGTCCTCGCCGGCGGACTCGAAGCCGCGGCGGATCCCCTCTCGGAGGATCTGGTGGTCATCGGCCAACAGGATCTTGATCACTGGAGCTCTCCTCCGTCGTTGCGGGCGAGCACGGCGATGCGCGTTCCCGAACCGGGTGCCGACTCGATGCTCAGTCGGGCACCGATGGCGTCTGCTCGTTCACGCATCCCTACCAAACCGTACGCGCTCTCACGCACGGCGCGGTTGACGTCGAACCCCTTTCCGTCGTCGCGGATCTCGAGCCGTCCGCTGCCGTCGGACACGTCGTACCGGACCTCGACGACACTGGCCCTCGCGTGCTTGTCGATGTTGTTCAGGGCCTCCTGGAGGATCCGCAGCAGCTCGTTCTCGATCGGCAGGCGCAGCGACTCGTGCGGGTTCGGCACGTCCCAGGTGACCTCGACGCCGGCCCGGCTGCCGAAGCGCTCGACCAGCTCGGCGCCGGCCACCGCCAACGGGTTGTCCTCGGTGACCTCCGACCGCAGTTGGCGCAGGGTCTCGCGCAGCTCCTCGATGGCGGTCTGCACGTCGCCGTAGAGCGAGGTCAGCTCGGGGGCCTCCTTCCCCTCGCCGACCATGATCCGCTCGAGCTCGAAGCTGATGTAGGTCAGCCACTGCCCGAGCCGGTCGTGCAGGTCGCGGGCGATCCGGGTGCGCTCCTCCTCGGCACCCAGGGTTCGGAGCCGGCGGAACCACCGGGCGTTGTCGACGGTGAGAGCCATCGCCTCGGCCAGGCCGTCGATGATGCGCAGCTCGCGGTCGGTGTACCGCAGCGCGGTGTCGTGCTCGACGGCCAGCACGCCGACCACCCTTCCCCGTGTTCGGAGGGCGGTGTAGACGCCGGTGCCCGACTGGGGGCTGACCCCGGTGCCGCCGAGGTCGGTGACGAGGAACGCCTGCTCGGTCTGGATCGCCTCCTGGAGCCGGGCCGGCAGCTCGTCGGTGGTGGTGAGCGCAGGGAGAGCGCACCCGTCGGTGAGCTGCGGGATCCACTCGTGCTCGTCGTCGGTGGTGAGCAGGGCGACGACGGTCGCGTCGAAGGTGCGAGCCAGCTGGGTGCGGGCCGCGCCCAGCGCCTCGCGCAGGTCGAGCGACGTGGGCAGCGTGCGGGCCACCTGGTTCAGGATGTGGAGCAGGTCGTTGGTCTCGGCCAGCATGTCGAGCCGTCCGGCCAGGCTGGCGCGGCGGGCCTCGACGTCGAGCAGGCGCCCTCGCACGTAGGCCAGCAGCCCGACCACCAGCACCATCGAGGCGAACACCACCACGTGCGCCTGCGAGTCGAGGTTCAGGCCCGCGTCGGTCGCGAAGGCCAGGACCGCCATGCCGAGGAGCGAGCCGGCCAGCACCAGCCCGCCCATGACGACGCCCCACCCGAAGGCACCGACCGCGGCGACGGCCAGCACGCAGAAGACGAACGGGCTCTCGAACCCGGCGCTGACGCCCACCGCGGCACCGACGACGACACCGTCGGTCACGGCCAGGGCCCGGTAGAGGGGTCGCTCGCTCGCCAGCCGCAGGGGTCGGAACGTCCGCCAGGTGGTGTGGTAGAGGACGATGGTCAAGGTGACGACGACGGCCAGATCACCGTCGGACGCGTCGGTGCTGGCGAACACCAGGCCGAACATCACCGCCGCCCACCTGAGCGCGGCGATCAGCGGCGAGACGGTGGCCCGCACCGACGGGGGGAGGGCGAACTTGGTGGTGGCCTCGTCGACGCCGCCGTGGCGTAGCACGCGCAGGGCGGCGGCGGCCTCCTCGACGGTCAGCACCTCGCCGACGGAGGTGACCCCCGAACCCGCGGTGGGCGCGGCGACCGGGGACGCCGGCGGCGTCTGGAGCGGGGCGCGCTCGGCGACGTCGGTCATGGCGCCGGCCGAGGCGCGGCTGGACGGAGACGATCCACCCCTTTCAAGTCGGCCGATCGCCAGGCAGTTCAAGCACTCGGTGACCGGTGCCCCTTCCCCTGACGGCCCCACCGCGCGACACTCAAATGGCCTGGTCGCCAACGGTACGGGCGCCGTCTCCAGCGGGAGGAGAGCCATGGCGAGCATCATCAGGACGGACCTCGTCGAGGACTCCCGCGTCGTCACACGAGGAGACCGTGTCGTCGTCGGGGACGAAGCCGCCTACACGGTCGACACCCTGACGGTCACCGGCGCCTTCGAGGTCCGACCCGGCGCCCGGGTCGACGTCGGGCACCTGGTCAACGACGGAACGGTCGTCAACCGTGGCCAGATGGTGGCCCGCCGGCTCGACAACGGATGCGAGGCGAGGTTCGAGAACCGCGCTGCGGCCCGGATCGGCAGTGCCCACACCGAGAACGAGAACCACGGCGTGATCGCCAGCCTCGCCGGCGGTGCCCTCGTCCTGCTCGCCACCCGCAACCGCGACGGGGCGTCGATCCGTGCCGACGGCAGCCGCAGCGTCCTTCGGATCGACGGGGTGATCGTCAACGAGCCGGGGGCCGAGATCACCAGCCGCTCGGCGGCCACGATCGAGGTCGGATCGGGGGTCTACAGCGCCGGTCTGATCCTCAACGGCCGGGGGTGCGTCCTCCGCACGATCTCCGGGGTCCAGGTGCGGAACTACGCCGGCGGCGTTCTCCGCAACCGAGGTGCCATGGTGAACCGGGGTCGGATCATCGGCTTCGGCGGCCAGGTGCGCCTGCTCGGCGCCATGTCGGGCCACCCGATCGAGCACGAGACGGAAACCGCGCTGCCGTACTAGATGGTTCGCCGTCGCCATCCGTGGCGACGACTCACGTGTCGCCCTGCGCCGCCGGCCCTCAGTCGTCGTCGGGGGGCGCGAGCTGCTCGAGGTCGGCGACGATCTGCTCGACGTTCATCTGGGCCGACGCGATCCGGCCGCGGCACACGCGGATCAGCTCGGCGGCCCGGGCCACCCGTTCGGCGAGGACGTCCA
>JBFJYB010000145.1:0-6739 GCA_041622835.1 Acidimicrobiales bacterium
ACGCCGATGGCCACCAGCGCCACGACCGCCACCACGACGAGCAGGCCCAGGTACCCGACCACGCGCCACCGTGTCCACGGCCGTCTCGACGACCTCGGCGTTGGCTCGGCCGCCTCGACCGGCACGGGCTCCGCCGGGTCGGCAGCGACCGGGTCCCCGTCGTCGGGCGAAACCGCGGTCGAGAAGCCGGCCAGGTCATCGATCGGGCGGTCATACGACGCCCGAACCACCGACGGTCGCGGAATCGGTCCGTCCCCGCCGCCCTCCTCGTCGCCGGGCGGCAGGTCGTCAGCGGCGACGACGTCGACGATCACGACCGTCACGTTGTCGCGCCCACCGGCTTCGAGGGCGAGGCGGACGAGCTCGTCGGCGGCTTCGGCCGGGTCGGCCAGCCGCCGCAGGACCGCCGAGATCTGGTCGTCGGTGAGCTCGTTGAACAGCCCGTCGCTGCAGAGCACGAAGCGATCACCCGGTCGGACCGGCAGCTCCCACCAGTCGAGCTCGAGATCCTCGCTGACGCCCAGGGCCCGGGTGAGGATGTTGCGCTGCGGGTGGGCGGCGGCTTCGTCGGTGGTCAGCCGCCCCTCCCTGACCAGCGACTCGACGAGGCTGTGATCCTCGGTGATCTGCCGGAGATCTTCGCCGGCGTAGCGGTACAGCCTCGAGTCGCCCACGTTCACCACCGCGAGCCGCGGCCCGATCTCGGTGTCGACCGGCGCCAGCAGGCACACGGTCGTGCCCATGCCGCGGAGGTCGAGATCCGATTCGGCCTCCTCGACGATCGACCGGTTGGCCAGCCGGACCCCTTCGAGCAGGGTCGGGGTGGTCGCCTCGACCACGTGCTCTTCGAGCTTCGCGACCGCGAGGCGAGACGCGACCTCGCCGCCCTGGTGACCGCCCATCCCGTCGGCGACGACGAACACCCGGCCGGTGGCGAGGTAGGCGTCCTGGTTGTTGGAGCGGACCCGACCGACGTCGGTCGCGCCGCCGTAGCGGAGCCGGACGGTTGCCTCGGTCACGCCAGCTCCATGACCGTGTTGCCCACCTGCAGGCGGTCGCCGGGCTGGATGACCATCGGGCCCGCGACCTTCCCCCGGTTCAGGTAGGTGCCGTTGGTCGACCCCAGGTCCTCGACCAGGTACTGCGACTCTCGCCGGAACACGCGGGCGTGCAGCTGCGACACGAAGGTGTCGTCGAGGGTGATCTGACACCCCGCAGCCCGTCCGACGGTCAGCTCGTCGCCCAGCGGGAACTCGCGACCGGCCAGCGGTGCCGGCTCGATGACCCGTAGCCGATCGGGCGCGGTCGCCGACCGGCGGGCGGTGCGCACCCGGCTGGCGCTTCGCGTCGCGACCGGGCCGACCTCGCGGACCCGGGCCGGGCGGGTCTGGGCCCAGACCGCCCACAGGACCCGCAGGAAGAACAGGTACAGCAACGCCAGCAGGCACAGCTTGAGGACGGCGAGAAGTTGGTCGGACACGTCGCAGGCGAGCCTACTGGCCGAGCCCGGGCGCCTCCGGGCGCACCGCTCGGCGACCGGGCCGCGCGATCTTCCGGTCGGGCCGGGCCTACGACGCCTCGAAGCGGACCACGGTGGTGCCGAAGGTGATCTCGTCGCCGTCGGCCAGCAGGTGCTCGGTCACTGCCGCGCCGTTGAGCTTGGTGCCGTTGGTCGACCCCAGGTCGACGAGCTGGTAGCCCGAAGGCGTCGGGCGGATCTCGGCATGGTTCCGGCTCGCGTTCGGATCGGCCAGGACCACCGTGGACTCGGGCAGGCGACCGAAGGTGACGACCGAGTTGCCCAGGCTGACCCGGTCGCCGGTCGGCAGCACCAGCGAACCGGGCGTCAGGCCATCGCCTTCCTTCCACTGGGCGACGATCTGGAAGGAGCCGGTCGGGTAGTCGTCGGTGCCGAACAGCTCGACCTCGACGGGACCCATGAACGCGTACCCCTCGTCGCGTGCGTGTTCGCGGGCGGCGTCGGCCAGCTCGCGGCGCAGCGACGACTCCACCTCGGCGAACTGCTGGTGGTCGGCCCGGCTCAGGTAGACGTAGAAGTGGTTGGGCGTGACGGTCTCGCCCGACACGCCGACCGAGCGGTTGGCGTCCATCTCCCGCACGAGTCGTCTGGCCAGCTCGACCGGCCGCAGGCCGCTCTTGAAGGCGCGGGCGAAAGCGCCCTCGACCATTCGCTCGAGCCGCTGTTCGAAGTTCCGGATGCCCATCGGCGCGACACTACCGGCGACCCCGCTCGGGGTGACGCCGGTTGTCGGCGGAGGTGCCCGTCCCTAGGGTGAGCGAAATGAGACTCGTTCTCAATTCGGGTGCCCGCTCTCCGAGGTCGAGGGCGTTCTCGGCGGCGGTGGCGCTGCTCGCGATCTTGGTGGCGGGCTGCGGCTCCGGTGCCGGCCGCGACGACCAGGCCGCAGCAGCCGACCGGCCCGTGATCGTCGCGACCACCAGCATCTGGGCCGACGTGGTGGGCCAGGTGGCGTGCGACGGTGCGGCGACGATCGAGACCCTGGTGCCGGCCGGCGCCGACCCCCACAGCTTCGAGCCGTCGCTGGCCGATCGGGCGCAGATGGAGCGGGCCACCCTGATCGTCGCCAACGGCCTGCGCCTCGAGGAGGGCCTGGACGACGCGCTGGAGGCGGTCGAAGCGGGCGGCACCGAGGTGTTCCGCATGGCCGAGCAGGTCGAGACGATCGCGTACGCCGCCGACACCGGCAGTCCGGGCGAGGGAGAGGACGGTGACGATCCGCACGTGTGGTTCGACCCGGTCAGGGTGTCGAACGCGCTCCCCGACCTGGCGGCACGCGTGGTCGCAACGACCGGCCTGCCGGCCTCGTCGATCGATGCGTGCCTGGCGAGCTACCGCGACGACCTGGCCGAGGTCGACGCCGCCATCGAAGAGATGCTGGCCGACGTCTCGCCGGCCGACCGGAAGCTGGTGACCAACCACGACGCGCTCGGCTACTTCGCCGACCGCTACGGGTTCGAGGTGGTCGGCGCCGTCATACCGGCGTCGTCGGGACTGGCCCAGACCAGCCCGGCCGCCCTCGAGGAGCTGGCGTCGAAGATCGAGCAGACCGGTGTCAGCGCCGTCTTCGTCGAGGAGCAGGGATCCCGCGACGACGCCGAGGCGCTCGCTCGCCGGGTGGAAGGTCTGGCGGTCGTGCCGCTGTTCACCGGCAGCCTGGGCGAGCCGGGAAGCGGCGCCGACACCTACCTCAGCTTCCTGTCGACCAACGCCCGCCGGGTCGCGGACGCACTCGGCAGCTGAGGAGGCTTGCGACAGGAGCCAACCATGACTACGCCGCCCGACGTGTCGACCCAGGTCTCCTAGAGGTACAGGCCGGGTGGCTCGTGGCGCGCAACCGCGTCGGGCAGGCTCTCTCCCCGGCGCAGGGCCGAGATCTCGGCCAGGCTGAAGGTCGTCCCGTTCGGAAGGTCCTCGACCAGGCGGCTGGCCTCGGCTCGCTCGAAGCGGCGGAACTCGGTCTGCATCAGGCACCGCCCGGGCCGAACGAGAGCGGGGTGAACGGCCGCGACCGGCTGGTTCGTCGTGACCAGCAGCAGGACCCTGGCGCCCTGCCCCACGAACCCGTCGCCGACGTCGAGCAGGCGCGCCAGGTCGGCCCGCGGCCCGGCGTCGGACCGCAGCAGCTCGTCGGCGTCTTCGACCACCAGCATCCGCCACTCGTCGGCGTCACCGTCGACCAGCACCTCCATGAGCGTTCCCGAGCTGGCGATGATCCGCTCGGGGTCGAGCAGGACCTGGACCCGGACGCGTCCCTTCCACGCCCGCGCCAGGGCGCGGACGGCCGACGTCTTGCCGGTGCCGGGCGGGCCGTGCCACAGGATGATGCGACCGCTGTCCAGCTCGAGCTCTCGGGTGCGGAGCCGATCCAGGTCGGCGAGGACCTCGGCCGGGTAGTTGTGGCCGATGTCGGCCCAGGCCGGCGCCTCGACCCGACCTCTCGTCGAGTAGACGCAGCCGTCGACCTGCCAGAAGTCCACGTCGACGAGGGACTCGTCCTCGGGAGCCAGCGGCAGCCGGGCCTCCACGTCGGCCACGGCCTTGGTCAGGCCCTCGGGGGTCCGGGCCCGTAGCCAGACGTTGGCCGTCTGCCCGGAGGGGTGCTGGGCCAGGATCTCGGCGTGCGGGGTCGACGCCAGAAGCTGGCGGGAATGGCGATCCTCGATCGACGCCACGACCGAGCCGATGTCCACGAGGTCGTCGAGCCGCTCGATGCCGGGACAGTCGAGCTTGCGCAGGTACGGCTCGGACCCGTCGAAGAAGGGCGCGACGAACCGACCCCAGAGGGAGCCCATGGGGTCGGCTCGCGCGCTGAGCGCGGTGACGAAGCGGGTGCTCGTTGCCATGTCGACCCGATGCTCGCCGACGGGCGCCTCCGGGGCGAGCGAGTTTCCGGGCTGACACACTTGCGGGAGGAGGCAGGCGTCCATGGCATGAGGACGGCGAGCTGGCCACGCTGTTCCCGCAGGTCGCCGATGGCGAGCACCAGCGGGTCGACGACATCATGCATATCCACTCGCTGCACCCCGACGGCCTGGCCGCGCACCTCGCCCTCTACGAGTCGGCGATGGCCGGCGCGCAATACTTGACGCGTGGATGCGATCGTCGGTCTGGTGCTCGGCGCCATCGTCGCTGGTTTCGGGACCTACTACACGACGCGGCGAGAGCTCCTGGTCAGATACGACGCCGACCTTCGCAAGCTGCGCCTCGGCGCCTACAAGGATCTCTGGAACCGACTCGACAAGCTGGCGAAGTACGCACGACCGTCGCCGCTCACCGACAAGCAAGCCGTCGAGCTCGGTAAGAGCCTGGCCCAGTGGTACTTCGAGGTGGGGGGACTGGTCCTGTCGACCGACACCCGAAACACCTACTTCAGGCTCCAGAACGGGATCGAGGGAATCAAAGCCCGGATAGATGCGGAGCGGGCCGCGACCGACGCCGCAGACCCCGACGAGCAATCCCTGAGTCTCGCCGAGGACGACTTCCTCCGCGTGCTGGGAAGCCGGCTCCGCACCGAGTTGACCCGGGACGTGGGAACCCGAGAGACGTTCATGTTCAGACCCGATCGTCGTGCCCTCCTGTCGAGGAAGTTCCTCACCGGCGAGGATCGAGATGATGCATCGCCGCCGGAGCTGCGCAGCTACTCCGAACGTGACGGCGACCGGTCGCTCGAGCTCACTCCGCCGGAGGGGCGGAAGGGCTCGTGGCAGGCCGAGACCGTCGAACCGGCGCGTGCCGAAAAGGACGGCAAGACCCAGATCGAGCTGACCTGGAGCCCGACGCGAAGCGCCTTCGTGTCCCGCGCCGACATCGGCTCGCGGGTCTTCTACGTCGAGGACAAGGATCTCGTCGAGGGGCCCGAGGGCTGGCGCCGTAATGCGCCCGTGGAGAGTGCGCCCCCGGCCGTCTGGGTGCCGAAGGCCACGAAGCCTCCGAGCTGAAGTCCGCTTCAGGTTTGGACGGAACGCCGACCGGTAAGGCCGAGGGAGATGTTCATCTTCGGTCAGACCGATACCGCCGGCCTCGACCAGGTCGTACCCGACGGGCTCGGCTGGTCCGACGGGCTCCGAGCCGTCATCTTGTTCGCCGCCGCCCTGGCGCTTGCGGTCCTGGTCAACCGGGGACTCCGGGCCGTCCTGCGCCGCACCACCACCATCGGCGTGGCTCGCTTCGTCGGCCGGTTCGCAGGCGCGGTCGTCGCCGGCATCGGGTTCGTCTACACGCTCGAGACGCTCGACGTCCGCCTCGGGCCTCTGCTCGGGATCCTGGGCGTCGGCGGCATCGCCCTGGCGTTCGCGCTCCAGGACGTCATCGAGAACCTGATCAGCGGCGTCATGCTCCAGGTCCGCCGCAACTTCGAGATCGGCGACCAGATCGTCACCAACGACTTCTCCGGCACGGTCGAGGACGTGAACTTCCGCTCGACGTGGCTGCGCACCTTCGACGGACGGCGGGTGATCCTGCCGAACTCGATGGTGTACAAGAACCCGGTCGAGAACCGCACCGCCTTCGACAAGCGTCGCACCACGCTGACCGTGGGGGTCGACTACGACGCCGACCTGGCCCGGGCCCAACAGATCCTGGTCGAGGCAGCCCGGTCCGCGCCCGACGTGCTGAGCGACCCCGACGTCGAGGCGTGGGTCGAGACCTTCGGCGCGAGCTCCATCGACTTCGCGGTGCGCTTCTGGCACGCCCCCGACATCGCCACCGAGTGGCAGGTGCGTGACGGTGTCGCCCAGCGGATCAAGCCGGCGCTCGACGAGGCCGGGATCGGCATCCCGTTCCCGCAGCAGGTGCTGCACTGGGTGGGCGACGACACGTAGGGGTAGGACCGGCGGACCGGGCCGGTCAGCCCGTTGCGTCGGAGAGCCAGGCGTCGAGATCGTCCTTGCGGCGAAGTGCGGCGTCGGTGAACGGGCGGACCTTCCCGATGACCTCTCGCTCCTGGAACCCCTGGTCGTGCCGGCCGAAGCACCAGGCCACGTTGGCGTACGACGACGGGTCGCGACCGTCGAGGAAGTATCGGTTGTTGAGGTCGAGCAGCGTCCGGAAGGCGTACTCGGGCGTGTTGGTCCAGTAGAGGATCTGCTTCCCCCAGTACATGCGGAGCTGGTTGTGCACCCAGCCGTCGTCGCGGATGGCGTCCATGATCGCGTTCCACACCCGGTCGTCGGTCCGGCCCTGCTCGAGCTCGGTGGC
>JBFJYB010000146.1:0-6738 GCA_041622835.1 Acidimicrobiales bacterium
GAGTATGCATACCGGGAAACCATCAGTCAAGCGAAATCTTCGAGGGACCGGGTGCGGGTCTCAGCCGCGCGGCCGGGCGTGGAGGTCGAGGTCCGGCTCTCCCGCCACGGGCGTCACCGGCAGCGTCACGACGGTCGCCCCGCCCCGTCGGGGCGACGGCGAGGGGGCGGGCGAGGGGGACGGCGTCATCATGGCATCGGTGTCGACCAGCAGCAGCAGGACCGACGACACGACGAAGACGACCGCGACGACGGGAGCGGCCAGCAGGGCCGCCGACTCGAAGAGGTGGATGAGGTTCACGAGGGTGGGCAACCGAAGCTCGATTCTGCGGGACCTTCTCCCCGCTTGCATACGTAGTAGGTACATGGCGAGTATGCATACCGGGAAACCATCAGTCAAGCGAAACTTCGGAGGTCACCATGCCGACGGCTTCCGATTGCGGCCGCAGTCGGTCACCCATAGCGTCCGATCGGTGAGTGAGGTCCGGCGCCCCCTGAGGATCGACGAGGACGGGGCCGAGGAGACGCTGTGGACCGGCGCCAGGGTCACCCACCGGGTCGTCGACGCGACCGGCCTGCGGTGGCATGCGGCGACGACGGGCTCGCCGGACGCTCCGGCCGTCGTGTTCCTCCACGGCTTCCCCGAGTGCTGGTTCACGTGGCATCACCAGATGGCCGACCTCGGCGAGGACTTCCACTGCGTCGCGCTCGACCTCAAGGGACACGGGCAGTCCGATCACCGCCTCGACAGCGACTACGACTACGCGGCGCAGGCGGCCGAGTTGCCGGCCGTGTTCGACGCGCTCGGTCTCGATCGCTTCTTCCTCGTCGCGCACGACCGTGGCGCAGTCGTCGCCGACCACCTCTGCGCGGTGCCCGGCATGGCCGCGCGCGTGCGCCGCTACGTCAGGATGCAGCAATCGGGCAACCGGCCCCACTCCGAGCCCCGCCCTCCCCACGAGCTGTTCCGCAGCGATCTCGGCGTGGAGCTGCTCGCCTCCGGCGCCCTGGTCGACATGGCCTACGGGCGGGCCGAGCTCCCCGCCGGAATGCAGCCGCTGGTCGCAGTGCCCGTCGACGACCGCGACGTCGACCGGATCAGGCGGGAGGTGATGCGCCCGGGGGTACCCGAGGGCATGTCGGCCAGCTTCGTGTCGGCGTCGTTCGATCGCGAGCTCGACGACCGGATGAACGGGCTGTTCCGCGCCATGACCATGCCCGTGCTGTTCCTGCAGGGAGCGCTCGACCCGGGCCAGCAGCCTGCCGAGTACGAGACCGTCGCCGACGAGGTCGAAACCGGCGAGGTGCAGTTCGTCGACGCCGGGCACTTCCTGCACCTCGAAGCTCCGGCCGCGGTCAGCGCGGCCATCCGCGCCTACCTCGAGCGCGACGACCTCGCACCTTCCACGAACGAACCGAGAGAAAGCGACCACCGCCGATGAGCACCCACCGCCTGACCACCATCACGATCGCCGTACCCGACGTCGCCGTCTGCGCCGACTTCTACCGTGACTTCGGTCTCACCGAGACCTCGCCTGGCACCTTCTCCACCAGCGAGGGCGGCGAGCAGCTGCAGCTCGAGCCGGGCTCGCGCCGGATGCTGACCCACCTCGGCATCGGGGTCGACGACGGCAACGACCTCGACCGGCTCGAGTCGGCGGTCACCGCGCAGGGGTTCCCGACCGAGCGCGACGGCGACGGGTTCGCGGTCGTCGACCCGGGGACCGGCGTCAACGTGCGGGTCGAGGTCGCCGACCGGCTGCCGCCGCAGTCCAACGGGGCGCCCGGGGAGCGCCGCAACGAGCGGGCACCGGCCGTCGATCGGGTCGACCCGGTCCGCCCGAAGAAGCTCGGACACGTGGTACTCGGGTCGCCCGACGTCGAACGGTCGCGCCGCTTGTTCCTCGACGGGCTCGGCTTCAAGGTCAGCGACGAGGTGCCCGGACTGATCTCGTTCATGCGCTGCTCGACCGACCATCACAACGTGGCCCTGCAGGCCGCGCCGATGCCGTTCCTGCACCACACGTCGTGGCAGGTCGCCGACGTCGACGAGGTCGGGCGGGGCGGCAACGCCATGGTCGCGGCCGACCCCGATCGTCACCTGTGGGGCCTGGGCCGTCACTACCTGGGGTCGAACTGGTTCTGGTACCTGCAAGACCCGGCCGGCAACTTCGCCGAGTACCACGCCGACCTGGACCTGATCACCGACGACGCGGCGTGGGAGTCGATGTCGGTGTCGGACCAGCGGGCCCTGTACGCCTGGGCCCCGCCGGTGCCCGACGAGTTCATCGCGCCCCCCGACCTCGTCGATCCGGCGGCCGAGGGGTGACGCGCCGGTGAGCTCGCCCGACCCGGTCGACGGGTACGACGCGGCCGTCGTCGGTCTCGGCCCGGTCGGCAGCGTCCTGTCGATCCTCCTGGCCCAGCAGGGGCACCGCGTCGTCGTACTCGAACGCTGGCCCGAGCCGTACCCGCTGCCGCGGGCGGTGCACTTCGACGGCGAGGTCGGGAGGATCCTGCAGTCCTGCGGCATCGCCGAGCAGCTCGTCGCCACGACCCAGCCCGGCGAGGTGTACGAGTGGCGCAATGCGTCCGACGAGGTTCTGCTGCGCTTCGGGCGGATCGGGCTCGATGCCTCCGGCTGGCCGCTGTCGTCGATGTTCAACCAACCGACCCTCGAGGCGCTGCTGCGCGACCGGGCCGCCGAGCTGGCGACCGTGGAGGTGCGGCGAGGCACCGAGGTCGTCGGCCTCGACCAGGACGACGAGGGCGTGACGCTGCACCTGTCGGGCGACGGGGACGGCACCGGCGTGCGGGCCGGCTACGCGATCGGGTGTGACGGCGCGGGCAGCACGGTGCGGTCGCTGATCGGGTCGCCGGTCACCGACCTCGGCTTCTTCTACGACTGGTTCATCGTCGACGTCATCCTCCACGACGACCGGGTGTTCGACCCGATCAACGTGCAGATCTGCGATCCGGCCCGACCGACCACGGCGGTCTCGGGCGGGCCCGGGCGCCGCCGGTGGGAGTTCATGGTTCTGCCGAACGAGCAGATCGACGACTTCCGCAACGAGGCGATCGCCTGGCGGCTGCTGGCGCCGTGGAATGTCACGCCCGACAACGCCGTCCTCGAGCGCCATGCGGTCTACACGTTCCAGGCCCGCTGGGCCGACCGGTGGCGGGACGGGCGCGTCCTGCTCGCCGGTGACGCTGCGCACCAGATGCCCCCGTTCGCCGGTCAGGGCATGTGTTCGGGGATCCGCGACGCGGCCAACCTGGCGTGGAAGCTCGACCTCGTCGTCGGCGGGCTCGCCGACCCGGCGATCCTCGACACCTACGCCCACGAGCGGCTCGACAACGTGCGGGCGGTCATCGACTTCTCGATGGAGCTCGGCAAGGTGATCTGCGTCAGCGACCCCGACGAAGCGGCCGCCCGCGACGCCGCGATGACCGCCGCAGTCGAACCCGGCGTGCTCGCCGACGTGCCGCCGCTCCCCGGCATCCCGGTGACCGGCGTCTGCGCCCACGGGTCCCCGGGTGCCGGCGAGCTGTTCGTGCAGGGCCGGGTCGGCGTCGACGGCGCAACCTGCCTGTTCGACGACGCGGTCGGCGCCGGATGGCGGCTGGTGACGACACCCGACGTCGAGATCGACCGCGAGCTGCAGGCCTGGTTCTCGACCATCGGCGGCCGTGGCGTCCGCGTCGGAGCCGGGGGCGACGTGGACGACCTCGACGGCTCGTACGGGGCGTGGTTCGCCGACCACGGTGCAGTTGCAGCCCTGCAACGGCCCGACTTCCATCTGTACGGATCGGCCGCCGACGGCCGGGGAGCGACCGCCCTGCTCGACCGCCTGCGCGCCGACCTCATGCCTTGACCCGATCGACCCGTCTGCCACCGAAGGAACTGCCATGGGATTCCGACTCGCCAACATCGACGGCCGGGCCGCGCTCGTCGACTCCGACTCGTACTACGACGTCGAGGAGCTCAGCGACGGCGCGCTGGGCGCCGACCCGATGGCGGCCATCGCTGCGCACCGGTCGCTCCACGAGCTCGCCGGTTCGCTGGGGGACGCGTCGCCCACGGGCGCGGTCGACCACGAGGCGCTCGGCCCGCCGGTCCCGCGGCCCCGCAACTGCTTCGGCATCGGTCTCAACTACCGCTCGCACGTCGCCGAGTCGGCCATGGAGGTGCCCGAGGTGCCCCTGGTCTTCACCAAGTTCCCGAGCTGCATCGTCGGGCCGCGGTCCGACGTCGAGCTGCGGAGCGAGACGGCCGACTACGAGGCCGAGCTGGTCGTCGTCATCGGCACGCCCGGGCGCGACATCGCAGCCGCCGACGCGTGGGACCACGTCGCCGGCGTCACCGCCGGCCAGGACGTCTCGGACCGGGCCCTCCAGTTCGCGGCCAAGCCGCCGCACTTCGACCTCGGGAAGTCGCGCGACACCTACGGACCGATCGGCCCGACCGTGGTGTCACCCGATCTCCTGCGCGACCGCAACGCGCTCCCCATCACCTGCGACGTCAACGGCGAGCGTCGTCAGGACGGCACCACGGCCGACCTGATCTTCGACGTCCCGGCGCTGATCGCGTACATCTCGTCGGTGGCGACGCTGGCGGCCGGCGACATCATCTTCACCGGCACCCCCGATGGCGTGGGCATGGCGCAGGGCCTGTCCCTGAAGGCCGGCGACGTGATCGTCACGACCATCGAGGGCGTCGGCACGATGAGCAACCTCTGCCGCTGACGACTCGCCGGCCGCGGCGGTCAGCTCACCTGGAAGACCTCGAACATGTCGTAGGCGATGGCGTGGGGCGGTCCCCCGGCGCGATCGCCGATGAAGCAGAAGAGGGCATAGGTGTTGCCCGGCTCGATGGTCGTCTCGAAGGTGCCGCCGAGGCCGGGCGAGAACACGCCGCTCCCGGCCTGGAACGCCCCATCGACGTCGAAGTCGGCGAAGACGTCCGGAACGGATCCGCCCTCTTCGCTCGCCAGGAGCTCGGGGAGCGCCTCCCTCACGGCATCGGGGTCGAGATCTCCGAAGTTCGCCACCACGGCGTGATGGAGCTGGTCCGGACCCGAGTTCGAGAACGTGAACCGGGTGCCGGCCCCCACGTCGACCTCGAAGCCGTAGTCGCGGGCCGTGATCGTCCCGTCGGTGGGCGGCAGCTCGCCGCCCGCATCGCCGGTGACCTCGGTCGGAGCCAGCAGGATGTCCGAGTCGCCTTCGACCCACACGAAGTGCTGGCCCGGTTCCAGCTGGATGGCGCCGGGCTCGGTCCCGGCCATCGCGCCCGAGTTGGCCTCGATGAAGTCGGCGATCGGTCCGCCCTCGAGCACTACCCCGATGGCCTCGCGGAACTCCTCCTCGGTGGTGCCGTCGACGACCCGACTGAACTCGACCTCGGTCTCGGGCTCGCCGCCGGTCAGCGTCACGCTGACCACGCCGGCGCTCACCTCCCCTGGCACCGTCAGGGCACCGTCGGCGATCGCCACCGTGATGTCGGTGGCGCCGCCGCCCGAGTCACCGCCGTCGTCGCCACAGCTCGCGGCCACCCCGATCACCAGGGCGCCGAGAACGGCACACAAAGCTCTCCACGAGATCACGTCCACCTCCTGAATAAGCGCTTGCTTAGTATGGCACCCGACGCCGGGCCGCCGTCAACCCCCTCTTGCGGGACCCGGTGATCAAGCGCATGCTCAGCGCGTAGGGGCCTCGGTAGTGTGGGGCGAACGACAAGGCACAGTCGGCAGGCATGGAAGACCAGGACGTCAGGACCACCCGGGACCGGATCCTCGGCGCGGCGCTGGAGCTGTTCTCGGCCAACGGCTTCGACGCGTCGACCACCCGTCAGCTCACCGAAGCCATGGAGCTCACGCCCGCCGCGCTGTACTACCACTTCGACTCGAAGACGGCCTGTCTCGAGGCCCTGGTCGAGCCGTACCTCGACGAGGTCGAGGCGCTGGTCCGCGCGACCGGAGGGCCGCTGAGCACCCGCCCGCAGGCCGAGACGTTCCTCCGGGCCTACGGCGAGCTGATCGGCAGGAACCAGCGCCTCGCCGCCCTGATCGACGGCGACCCGGCCGTGCGCACCCACCCGGAGCTCGGACCGAGAGTCGCCCGCCTCACCGAGCAGCTCCGCCTCACGCTCGCCGGGCCCGGCCCGACCGAGCTCGACCTCGTGCGAGCGTCGGCCGCACTGGGCGCGCTGCGACGACCGCGGCTGCGGCTCGGCGCCGGCGTCGACGCAGTCGTCGAGGCCGCGCTGGCGACGCTGGGCGACCGCTTGGAGCGCGACGAGGGGCCGTGATGGCCGTCCTGGCGCTGATCGTGATGGGCGTCATGGTCGCGGTGGTTTTCGTCGCCCGGTCGGTGATCCAGCTGCAGACCACCGGCGACAGCGGCCTCCGAGCGGGTGCGTTGACCGCCCCGGCCGGGACGCCGGAGTGGTGGGCCGGCCGCCTTCTCCTTCTCGCCCTCGTCGCCGTCCCGGGGGCGCCGGTCGCCGAGATACTCGGGATGGACCCCCTCACCGCCGTCGGTTGGGTGCGCTGGACCGGAACCGGGCTGGCCGGACTCGGGACCACCATGATGTTCCTGGCCCAGCTGAACATGGGAACCGAGTGGCGCATCGGGGTCGACACCGGCGAACGCACCCGCCTGGTGACCGGCGGAGCGTTCCGCATGGTCCGCAACCCGATCTTCAGCGCCATGATCCTCGCGGCGGTCGGCCTCGTCC